>CAZTFJ010000273.1:0-4457 GCA_964612255.1 uncultured Rikenellaceae bacterium
AAAAAAATTAAGCCCGATGGGTAACGGGCTGGTTTATTGACATTTGAGTTTGTGTTTTTCTGGCATTTTGGTTGGGTGGATGAATGCACCCGCTGCCATCCAAATCGATCTCGTGCAGTTGGATACATTTCGAGAGATCTCGACCGTGCCTGCGAGCCAGAACTTAAGCAGGCTAAACAGCCAATCTCGTCGTTTGGCTTTTGCTCCAGCATATCTTACAAAGCAAGTATAACCATTCTATTTACTTCATAACCACACGATAAAAACGAGCCGTTCTTTATCGTCGATGAGCTCGCCAAAGAACGGTTCGTACGGCAGCAAGAGAAGTAAAAAAGTGGTGTGCAACCATTTGCTGCACACCTAGAAAAATACGCTAGAATTTCCAACCTTGAATTGTATTCCACAACCCATAAAATGCATAGGTAAGAACAAATTCATGGGTACCGCTATTAACCCTCGAGAGCCTATTGAGGGAGAAATCGAAAGCGTAGCCAAAGCTTAGATCCTCGGTTATTTTTGCATTAACAAATAGCCCGGCCGCATCGCCAATGCGATAGTGTGAACCAAAGTAGAACCGATTCATATACATGAATTGAGCCGTAAAATCAACTGCCAAGGACGAACCTCCCATAATTCCCATTAGGGTAGATGGCAGAAACATCCAATCGTTATTTATCTGGAAGCTATACCCTCCCATTAAGTAAAACTGTGGATTATAAGGCTCCTGGCTCTCGCGATACTCCTTGTTTAGCCGAGGCTCAATAAGCCGCGGAGCCGAAAATCCAACGTAGTATTGTTGGGTGTACAGATAAAACCCAACGCCAAGGTTTGGACTAACCCGTTTCTCATCGGTTAAGAAATTGGGGTCGGTTGGATCGTTTACAAACAGCCCACCTATTGCTGCATTGTAGGTGCTAACACCCGCCTTTAAACCCATCGAGAGTTTCACATCGGGAAATACCGTTATCTGGTATGCATACGATGCTGTAACATGCGTATTCCTTAGCTTACCTACCTTGTCGGTCATTACGTTAAGCCCTAACCCCATATTTTGCTTTACGTAGGGCGTATGCGCCCCAAAGCTATACGTAGCTGGGGCACCATCTATGCCAACCCACTGGTTACGCGACATTAGGCTAAGGTTAAGGCCGTTAACAGTTCCTGCAATAGCCGGGTTAAAGGCTATTGGGTTTTGCAAGTAATTTGTAAAAATTGGATCTTGCTGAGCTTTAGCGGCAACTGAAAGTGTAATGGCCAAAACCAAAACTAACCCTTTTAATGTATGTAATCTTTTCATATCTAAATGTTTTCAAACCCTTAAACAATCAACCATTTACCTTTTAAGGAAAATATTACCAGAAAATCTCTCGTCGGTATCTACCACCTCAATCACATAGAAATAGGTGCCATTGGGCAGCGTTTTACCAATAGACATTACCACATTGGCTTTGCCATCCCAGTTGTTTTTATAATCGGTATTTTGGTACACCACATGCCCCCATCGGTTAAATATTTTAATCTTTACCTGCTGATATACCTCTAGACCAAGAATTTCGAATTGGTCGTTTTTGCCATCGCCATCGGGCGAGAAACCTTCGGGGATTCTGAACTTTTCAATCTTTACATTAATTAACACCTTTGCCTCACTACAGCTACCATACTGGCTGCAAACCTGGTAGGTAAGCGAATCGCTACCAAAGTAGTTGTAGTCGGGTGTATATGTTAACTTGTTTTCAGAATCAACCGAAACCATTCCGTGCACAGGTAATAATGAGAAGCTAATCTCGGGAGTAATCTCCTCTAACCCCTTATCGTTTGCAAGCACATCAATGGTAACCATATCGTTTCGCATAAGTTCTGCCTCATCGTCAACGGCAAGTACCTGTGCATAAACCCAAATGGTAACATTAGCCTCGCTAAAATCGCCCTCGGCATCGGTAACCCTATAGGTAAACTTAGCCTCGCCAACAAAAGCATTGGCAGGGATAAACCGAATGCTGTTATTGCTCAACACCTCTACTGCACCATTTTCTACCTGGCCAGCATCTACATATAACTCAACAGGAGTATCATCCAGATGCTTGTCGTTTGCAAGCACATCAATCTCAACGGGAGTTTGAAGATGGGTAAATGCAACATCATCAATTGCTTCGGGAATAAAGTTCACATCCTCTTTAACCGTAATTGTAACCAGTGCATCGTCGTAATCGCCATCCATATCAATAACACGATAAGTGAATGTTGCCTGCCCAACATAGTCTGTAGCAGGAGTAAACTCAACTGTTCCATCATCGTTAACAACAGCATTACCCTGCTCGGGGATGCTCTGCTCGGTTACTATTACAGCTATTGGCTCATCATTTAAGTTGATATCATTCTCTAACACATCAACCTTAACCGGAGTATTATAACTAGTCCCCCTTGAGTCGTCGTATGCAATTGGTACAAAATTATTTCCCTCTTTAACAGTAACCTTGACCAAAGCCTCATCGTAGTCGCCATCAATATCGGTTACCCTATAGGTAAAGGTGGCTGTTCCAGCAAAATCTTCGGCGGGCGAGAATTCAACCATATTGTCATCGCCAACAGCAGCAGTACCAACAGAGGTGTCCAAATCGGAAACAATGGCTACCGAAATTGGAGAATTGTTTAGGTTGATATCGTTCCCAAGCACATCGATTGTTACCGGCATATTGAAACTAGTTCCGCAGCTATCGGCATACGCAACGGGAGTTACATTTAGTACCTCGGTAACCGTTACCGATACTTTAGCGCTATCCCAATCGCCATCAATATCAACTACCATATACTCAAACAATACCTCGCCAACAAAATCGGTTGCTGGAGTGTAAACAATAGTGTTGTTATCGTGATTAATTTGTGCCTCACCATCGGTTGGATTTTCAATAATCTGCAATGCCAAAGGCTTATCGTCAAGGTTCAAATCATTTTGCAACACATCAATCTCAATGGCTGTGTTAAACTTGGTTTCAACCATATCGTCGTTAGCCAATGGTACAAAGTTTTTGCCTGCCTTAACATTCACTTTTACGCTTGCTATGCTGTAATCGCCATGTACATCCTCAATTCTGTAATCGAATATTACAACTCCAGTAAAATCTGTTTGAGGAGTAAACAGTACCATATTATTTTCGTCAACAGCTGCTGTTCCCTCAAGAACATCAATATCAGAATTAATAGTCAATGTTATAGGCGCATCCTCCAAACCCGAATCGTTGTATAAAACATCTATGGTAACGGGCGTGTTGTAACTTGTTGCACAGCTATCGCTCACTGCCACGGGTAGGTAGTTGGTGACGCCATCCTCTAGGACGATTATCGTTACTGTAGCCCAGTCGCTGTAATCCTGCGCATCGGTTACTGTGTAGGTAAAGGTGACCTCACCCTCAAAACCATTGGCAGGGCTAAAGGTTACGCTGTTGTCCTCGTTAACGATGGCAGTTCCGCTTACGGGTTCTGTACGGATGGTAACCGCAATTGGCTCATTTTCCAATCCAGTGTCGTTGGCCAGCACGTTCAGCGTTACGGGCGTTTCGTACTCGGTACCAGCGGCATCATCGTTGGCCACAATAGATGTTGAACCATAATCTTTAAATACTACCTCTACACTTACATCAGCATTAAGAATATGGTTATAAGCCGATTCAGTATGCTCCAGAAGACTACCGTTTACAATCCACTCGTCAAGCCTATACCCATCACTAGGTGTAGCCATAAAAACAACCTCTTGGTTTTCTTCTATTGCAGCACCGTTTAGTATCTCTTCGCCATTCACCTTGGCTACAAGAGAACCACTACCACTACTTACCGAGTAATTTACAATATAAGTACCTTCTGGCTGTTGAGCAAAAGCAACTGTTAAACTAATGTCTTCATTTACAGCACAACTATACTCTTTTGAAAGATGATTTAATTCGCTACCATTTAAAACCCAGGATTGGATAGTATAACCATCATTTGAATAGGCAGTGAAAACAACTTCTGAGCCGTTGGCCACGGCGTTTCCGTCGAAGATCTCGATGCCGTTTACGGTTGCTGTTAGGGTTCCGTTGCCGCCATTCACGCTGAAGCGTACGATGGAGGTGTTGGCTTCCTGCGCGGCGAACGATACGCTCACGGCCACATCGCTCTCAACGGTCACAGTATGATAGATAGACGTATGCGATACGGTGGCGCCGGTCTGCGTCCATTCCTTCACCACGTACCCATCATCGGGTTGCGCGGTGAAGATCACGGTAGAGCCATTTTCAACGGCGTTGCCGTCGTAGATCTCGGTGCCGTTTACGGTTGCTGTTAGGGTTCCGTTGCCGCCATTCACGCTAAATCGCACGATGGAGGTGTTGGCTTCCTGCGCTGCGAACGATACGCTCACGGCCATATCGCTGGCAACGGTCACGCTGTGGTAGATGGAAGTGTGCGCCACGGTGGCGTCGGTC
>CAZTFJ010000274.1:0-523 GCA_964612255.1 uncultured Rikenellaceae bacterium
AAGACGATAATATCCCTATCAAGAAAAGAAAGCTAATGATTTTTGTTTTCCTTGTGCTTTTTTTATGCAAAACAATGAATAATCAGTTATGTGAACAACTGTATTTAACTTATAGTAGTTGAAGTGTATGAAATATAAGGATGAAACGTATATTACATTTTCAAGCATTAAACCATTTTCTGAATTGTGGTGTATTGTTTCTACTTACAATTATAGGAACAGGTATTTGTGAAGAAAAGTCAGTTTCGAGGGATAACCTGTTGTTTGCCAGGCTCTTCACTTCTTTTATGCTCGTTTTCCTTATTATAAACTGACGATTTGCTCGGTAAAAATCAGTATCTGAGATTTCTTCACTAATCTTTTCCAGTGACAAATCGAGAATATATTTATTTCTGTTTCTTGAAAATGCATATACCGCTTTGTTTTCTGTGAAGAAACACAGAACATCATTTTCTGATAACAGTATTTTGCGATTGCCAACTTTTGAAATAAATGTCTTAGCTGTATTCTGTTTTTCAATATA
>CAZTFJ010000274.1:543-4443 GCA_964612255.1 uncultured Rikenellaceae bacterium
TGTTAGTTTTCCAACGAACAACCAAGTAATATATAAAGTACACTAATTCAATAATTATTGCCAGAAGAAAACAGATAAAAATGTCGTAATCCCAATAACCATGTAATCTATGACTACTTGTAATGAACTTGTCGAAAGGATAAATAAGTAATTGAATAACTGTAAAAGAGAGTAAAACGACTAATGTTCCACCTACAATTTGTGATAGTAGTCTTTTTTTTATCGAATTTTTCAACTTATTCTTTTTATCAAGATATTTCAAGAATATTAAGAAAAGCTCCCAAGTTAAAGCTACCTGAAACACCAATGTTGATAGATAGTATAAATGAATCAAATTTGCTTTGATGTTAGAATAAGTAAGATAGAAGATAGCAAGGGACGTAAACGTTATTCCGCTTATTTTGATTACAAATTCTTCTTTATTCATTTTCAAAGTAAATAGCTTTAGAAGAAAAAAATCTTACTTTGTATTCTATTACAATTCACCATAAATGGGCAAAAGTATCATATGGCTATTGCTTATCTTTTGATATTTAGCATACTTTTGATGCCTAGTTATATATCACCAATAAATGTTTACTCAAGCCCAGAATTGAGAAATCAATTTTGCATAACCAGAGGTATGAGTGAAAGTTTTGCAAAAACAAGCATTCAAGCAGTAGGGTTTTGTTAAATTAATCACTATACTGTGTAAAAGAAATAAATATTCTTTTTACGTGATGGGAATGTGTATAAGCAATAATATCAATTAGCGAAAAACTAAAGCAATCTCCTATATACAATCTTCTTCCCCGGTGTATCATAAATCTCCATTATTGCACCCTCCTCATCGAATCCATTCTCCTTAACGTATTTGTTCATTGCAGGGTAAACTTTCATGATGCCAAACATTACCGAGAGCTTTCCCTTGTAGGGGAATTCTGCCACAATGTACTTGTCTTTTGGGTAGGTTTTGATTTTGAAGTTGCCCTCCAGCTCGCTTAACCTGTGAATATCCGATTCTTCAACTATACAACCTAACTCTGAGCGTAGCTTGCTAGCTTCCACCTTTTGAGGATTGTCGAAGTAGATACCAAAACCCTTGAAGGTTTCGATTTTGTAATCGTTTAGCAGCGAGTAGTAAACCTTATCCATTACCACACCGCTTTGGCGATAGTCGCCTGTCATCTCTTCGTAAACAAGGGTTTCGCCGCCCTGCTCAACCACGTTAAATTGGATACTCTTAAAAGCACCCCAGTAGGCTGCAAAGCCTACAATTATTGAAATTAATACTGCAACAACAATGATGATAATTTGAAGTGTTTTCATAATGGATATAATTTGAGTTTTTATTGATTGTTATGTGGTTAAATACAATACTATTCAAATCGATTTCACGGTGCAGTTTGGCTTGTCTTTTATCTGGTGACTTAGGCAAGATAAAAGGTACAGAATATTCCGTACCTAACGGCACGGTGTTTTTATTATATGTTTATGTTTACCCATATTATGTCCCTAACGGGACAGCAAGTCAGATATTTTCACGCCCATAGAGGTGAGTTCCTCCTCTGTTTTACTAATTAGCTCTGCGGCATTTTTGGCCCAGTTGGAATGCCCATTTTTTAGAATTGAAACGCTTAAACCATTCTTTGCTCCACCCAGGCAGGTAAACTTTACGCAGTGCTGTGTCGATAGTCCACAAACTAGAATTTCATCAACGTTTTTTGATGACAATATACTATCGAGATCGGTATTTGTAAAAGCATTTCCGTGTTTTTTCTGAAGTATGGTTCCTTCGGAACATATATTCACTCTGTCATCAATTTCCCAATCGGTGGTGTTTGGAATTAGCATCTTATTAATGTGTTGTATGTAAACTATGGGTAAACCGTTGCTGCTGTAATGCTCAATGGCAGAATTGACTGTTTTAAAAAACAGATTGGTATTGTAAAAACCTTTACGTTTAGTTAACCCTTTTTGAATATCAACTACTAGTAATGCTTTCATTATCTATTTTTATTTGTGTCGTTTCTACTAAAACTCAATCTTGTAACTAATAAATGGCACTGGACTAGTAAAAAAATCGTCTTCAACCTCTTGGGTTTGCAGATTGTACTTTTTTCCCAAGTACTGCTTACCAATAATATTTTTTACCTGTAAGGCAAATACAGAGGATGCTTCCAAGTGGTTGATACGATAGGTTAGGGTTAGGTCGGATATGGTTTCGAGATTTGATGGTCGATAGGTGAATGGCATTTGCTCGTTGTAAACAACATCGCCTTTTAGTTGGGTCTTTTCAATATCAACGGGTTGGTGCCAATAGGGGCCAAAGAGGGCTACTTTGGCATTTATGCCCAAGAGATTTTTTTTACTGATTGTCCATTCCTTACCTCCAACAAGATTTATTACATAGCCACCGCTATATCTCGATTGGCGCTTAACACCATTACCATCGGTGTATTCCGATTTGTATAGCGAAGAGGTGATAAGGTAATAGTATCCATTGTTCAGGAAGCGCTCAACGGTTAGATCAATACCAATATTTTTGCCTGTTCCTTTATTTGCTAAAGATTTATCGAACGTCCAGTCGCTCATGAAGTTTATCATCGAATATATTTCCCCATCAACAACCGGAACATTGTAAAGGTATTGGTAGTATGGCTCAACCTTAATGCGAAGATGCTGAGTTGGCGAAAAATCGTAACCCAGCACAAAGTGGTGCGCCCCCATTCTTTTCAGGTTGATATTGGGGAAGTACGATTCGCCTGTTTGGGAATTGTTTTTAGATACGAAGTAAACGAATAGGGGCTCTATCTGACTGTGGTTGCCGTATCCTACAGATAGACGATTTTGAGGGTTTGCCTGCCAGCTGGCCGATAGGCGTGGTTCAACCCGTAGCTCATTATTCAGCTCAAACCACGACATGTTAGCCCCGGCGTTGAAGTAGAGGTTGTGAGTTACCGAATACTTTACCTGGCCAAATGCCTTGACAACAGCACTGGCTCCCTGACCACTCAAAAAATTACCGTAATCGCCAGTTTGGAAATCTCTTGAATCGCCATTTAGTGAGTAGTAATGCAAGTTGGCATCAATGCCAGTTTTAAAACTTAATTGGGATGATGAGGCAATGGATAGCGTTGAGTTTAGGGTTGCCATCCCCTCCGTATTCTCAACATAAAACAGAGGATGCAAAACTGAGGGAGTATCTTCAAACAGCCTTGCTTCCTCTTTGTATTTATGCTGTCCTGAATTTAGGGCGAGTGTTGTTCTTAGGTGTGCTTTTGAGCTAAGACCTTTGGTATGGGTAATCCCTGCAACGCCCATATTGTAGTTAAACTTCATTTTCACCTTGTTTTCGGGGTATATCCACTCATCAACTTCGTTGTAGCCTTTCATACTGCTTTCGCTAAGCCCACCAACACCCCAAATGGAGAACTGCCCAGCATTTTTGGTTGGTAAATAAATTTTGAATGATAAGTCCTGATAAATAGGTAGCTCATTGGCTCCCTTCACTTCGGGTAGAAGAGGAAATATAAGAGCCATGGTAGAGTAGCGATAGTTAATACGGAATGAGCTACCGTGACTCTTTTTAAATGGTCCCTCAGCTGCAGCTTCAATTCCCTGAACACCAACTTGGAAAGCGTACTCGTGCCTTTGGCTATTGCCATTACGTAGCCTCATGTCGAAAACACCGGCCGAAGCGTTTCCAAACTCGGCGGGGAAGGCGCCCGTATAGAAATCGGAGTTGGCCAGCAGCTGACTACTAAACATGGTCAATCCGCCGCCACCTGCTATATTTGAGCCCGAGAAATGGCTTGGAACAGGAATATCAACCCCTTCCAATCTCCATAAAAGCCCTTTTGGTGCATTGCCTCTAACCACAATGGCATTTTGGTGAGCGGCAACAGGAGTAACCCCAGC
>CAZTFJ010000275.1:0-4435 GCA_964612255.1 uncultured Rikenellaceae bacterium
TTTACTGGCCTTTATTCTTTTCGGCCACAAAGAGGGCATGGAGGAACTGGGTTAGCACAGTTGTAGCATCAAGGTGCGAGAAGGTGGTGGCAGGAGCGGGGTCGGTTAGGTCGTCGGCAGGTACATAAACTGCCTGTACCGAAGTAATTGAACCCTTTCGGGTTGATGTGATACGTTCCTGCATTAAACCCATTTCTGTTGCCAGCGTTGGTTGGTATCCCACTGCCGATGGCATACGACCAAGTAGTGCCGATACCTCACTACCGGCTTGGGTAAAGCGGAATATGTTGTCGATGAATAGTAGTATATCATTGCCCTTGTCGCTGCCCTTATCGCCATCGCGGAACGATTCGGCCACGGTGAGTCCCGATAGCGCTACGGTTGCCCTTGCTCCGGGAGGCTCGTTCATTTGGCCAAAAACCAGAGTGGCTTGCGATTTTTTTATCTCTTCCTTATCAACCAGCGAGAGATCCCATCCGCCAGCTTCCATGTTCTTTTTAAATTCTGAGCCATATCTAATTACATCCGATTCTATCATCTCGCGGAGCAAGTCGTTACCCTCGCGGGTACGCTCACCCACACCGGCAAAAACCGACATACCCTCGTACTTTTTGGCGATGTTATTGATAAGCTCCATAATAATTACGGTTTTGCCCACTCCGGCACCACCAAATAGCCCAATTTTTCCGCCTTTTGAGTAGGGCTCAAGAAGGTCAATAACTTTTATTCCGGTGAATAGCACTTCGGTTTCGGTGCTTAAATCCTCGTACTTTGGTGGTTTATTGTGAATTTGGTAAGCGTTCTCTTGCGAAAGGTCTTCCATACCATCAATGGCATCGCCAATAACGTTTAGCAAACGTCCCTTAATTTGATTACCCGTGGGAACGGTTATTGATTTTCCGGACGACTCAACTTTCATACCCCTATGTAGCCCGTCGGTTGAGTCCATTGCTATGGTTCTAATGGTTTGCTCGCCAATGTGCTGTTGGCACTCAACTATTAGGGTGCTGCCATCATCACGGATAATGGATAGCGCTTCATGGATTTGGGGTAGATTTACACCTGCTGATGGAAAAGAAACGTCGACAACAGGACCTATTACCTGGGTAATTTCACCTATAATTTGTGACATGGGCTAGAATTTTACAAATGATGTTCTACAAAATTAAATTAATTGGGATAATATCCACATTTTGTTGCCTTTTTTTGTTGATGATATAAATTACCTTCGCTTATAAAAAAAGGGAGTAGCCATAGGCCGCTCCCTTTTTTTATTACTATAAATACTTTACTGATAGTATCTTGATAAGTAGTTGTTAAACTCAGGCTCTAGCTTGTTTTTCACCTCTTCTTGCCCAAACCGTTCGGCTACAGCTAGCAGCTCTTGAACTATTTGCAGGTTAAGCTCAGTGTCGTACCGAACTAAATTTCTTAAATCTCTGTCGAGACTATAGAAATATTTTAGGTTATCTAACGATGCTTGCGCATAGTTACCCAGCAGCTCATTAGCTTTTTCGGTTTCGTTTGCTTGGTAGTAGGTTTCTATTAATCCAATTGTAAAAAAGTCGTAAGGGAACTTTTCTTGGGGTAGTAGCTCAACAATGCGGTCGAGCACAGCAACTGCCGAATCAACCCTATTTATTGCGAGTAGCTCACTGGCTAATCGGTTAAAATTGTTGCGTAACCTAAGCACAAGCGTGGTGCGCTGTACGTTATGATCAACCATTACATCGGGTTTATCAATTCCGCCCCACTTAAACTTGTTCATATAGTTATTGTACAAATTATCTACATCAACCCTACCAATCGACAGGTAATCTGTAGGTTCTGTGCGAATTGGCACTAGCTTGTAAGCAAATCCTTCGTGCTGTAAATAGTTTTAAAGTCCTACATCGGAATCGCCACCGGTTGACACGAAGTAAATTGGGCGTTCCCAGTTGTTGTTGGCCAAAATTTCTAGAATCATCATCTCATTTTTTTGGATGTAATCCTTCTCGATAGTCCAAACCATTTCGTCAACAATAAGGTGTGCATCTTCGGGTTTTACAATACCGTTTGCCAAAACTTTTTCCTTATCAACCGTAATCTTTATTTGTTTTGATGGTAGGTAATCAATCATCTCCCCATTTTGGCCTCTGTGGCGTGTTTCAGCCTTATCGCTTCCTACAAAATCCATAAGCTTTTTTAGCTCAACAGGTTCATTTATCCTGTCAACTACATAAACCAAATCGCGGGTACCCTGTACAAACTTATCAAATTCCATACTTATGGGTAAGGGTTCCGATTCGTTTGCCTTCCACTTCATCTGCTCGGTGTACCAGTCGGTTCCCAGTAGGCTAAGGTTTGCAATTCGCACATCGGTTCTAATGCCTTCAACTTCTTGAGCGTACCAAAGTGGGAATGTATCATTATCACCATTAGTGAATATAATTGCATTTTCATCGCAAGTATTCAGGTAGTTATAGGCAAAATCACGAGCAACATATCTGCCTGAGCGATCGTGATCGTCCCAATTTTCTGAAGCCAGAAGGCTTGGTACTGGTAACGAAATTAGTATAGCCCCGGCAGCAGCAATTACTCCTTTTGAGTACTTTCTGAAGAACTCGTATAATGCTAGCACCCCAAGGCCAATCCAAATTGAGAATGCGTAAAAAGAGCCAACGTAAGAGTAATCGCGTTCGCGAGGTTGCAATGGAGTTTGGTTTAGGTAAACCACAATGGCCATTCCAGTTAATACAAAAAGCAACGTAACAACCCAAAAGTTTTTCTGGTCGCGCATTGCCTGATAAACCAAACCTAATAACCCCAGAATAAGTGGCAGCATGTAGTATGTGTTTCGAGCAGGATGGTTTTTCATTTCGGGTGTTAGCTCATCCTGATTTCCAAGCCTTACTGCGTCAAGACCTTTAATTCCGGTAATCCAGTTACCATTCATAATGTCGCCATGACCCTGAATATCGTTCTGGCGTCCAACAAAGTTCCACATAAAGTAACGCCAATACATATGGCCAATTTGGTAGCTAAAGAAAAACTTTAAGTTCTCTCCAAAAGTTGGAACGCGCCTAACCTCTTGCTCTCCCATAGAGTTGTTCATCCTAATGGGTCGGCCTTTCACATTTGCCCACTTCTTGTACACATCAATATGGTCTTCCTGCCAGCTCCACATACGAGGGAAAATAGTAATAAAGCGTTCGTCGAACTCGTATTCTGTTCTAAGGTAAGTTTTCTCGTAGCGTCCGTTCTTTTTTAGGTATGTAAACTTATCGTGACTATCAACAACAGGAGCGTTGTAGTACTGACCGGTAACCAGTGGTCGGGTTCCATACTGCTCGCGGTTAAGGTAGTGTAATAGCGAGAACACCGATGAAGGATTGTTCTGGTTCATTGGAGGGTTTGCGTTTGCCCTAATAACAAGTGTTAAATACGATGAGTAACCAATTGTAATTACTGTTACACCTAAAATTAGGGTATGAAGCAGCACCCTTTTCTTTTTCATTGTAACCCATAGTCCGTATGCAAGCAAACCCGCCATGGTGATTATAAATATTAAAACACCACTGTTGTAAGGCATTTTAAATGTATTCACAAAAAGCAACTCAAATTTCGAGGCTAGGGTAACAATACCAGGAATTATTACATACATAATGCCACCCAGCAAGGCAACCGATACGGCCAGTGCTCCAACAATTCCCCAGCGCGTAACCCTGTGCTTTTTAAAATAGTACACAAAAACTATGGCGGGTATGGTTAGTAGGTTTAGCAGGTGAACACCAATTGATAAACCCATAATGTAAGCAATTAGCACTAGCCATCTGTTAGAATGTGGTTTATGTGCAACATTTTCCCATTTTAGAATAGCCCAAAAAACTAGTGCGGTGAACAGCGACGATGTTGCGTACGCTTCTGCTTCAACAGAAATAAACCAAAAGCTATCGGTAAATGTGTAGGCTAATGCGCCAATGGCACCGCTACCTATAATGGCAATTTTTTGTGCTAAGGTTATCTCTTCGCTAGTGCCAATTAGCAAACGGCGCGAAAGATGCGTAATTGACCAAAACAAAAACAGAATGGTAAATGCCGAAGCTAAAGCCGACATGGTATTCATAGCAACGGCAACGTTGCTTGGGTCAGCAGCGAATTTGGTGAAAAAATTCCCAAGTAGCATAAAGAATGGCGCTCCGGGAGGGTGTGGCACTTCTAGCTTGTATGCAGCAGTTATCCGTTCGCTACAATCCCAAAAGCTGGCCGACGACTCCATTGTCATCAGGTAAACGGTGGCTGCTATTATAAAAATAATCCACCCTGTTAAAACGTTAAGTTGCTTAAAACTCTTCATATTAAAACGATTATTAATTTTCGGGTATATATGTGTACATCTTTTGCGAAGCTAAAATAGTTTTTTTCAGCCGAGTAACGTTTACTTTTTTTGGTTTTT
>CAZTFJ010000276.1:0-4422 GCA_964612255.1 uncultured Rikenellaceae bacterium
CCCACTTATTTGCCAGTTGTACGATTTTGCAAAATACATAAATAACGATTCATTTTGGAGAGCACAAATTACTCAGGTTTATGTTGACAACCCCAGTAGCATTGAGCTAATTCCACGAGTTGGCCCACACACCATATTGCTTGGTAATCTCGACGATTACCAGACCAAGTTGGCAAAGCTTAAGCTGTTTTACGAAAAAGCCCTGCCCCAGGAGGGATGGAACAGATATAAAGAAATTAACCTAAAATATAAAAATCAAATAGTTTGTACTAAACGATAATATTATGGCACAACAAAACGAGTATGTAGCAGCTATCGACCTTGGCACCACCAAGGTGGTTAGTATTATTGGTAAAAAATCGCCCAATGGTAAACTTCAAATCATATCGCACAGCAAAGCCCCTTCAACCGGCATTAAGCGTGGGGTTGTGCTTAATATTGAAGAAACCGTCACCTCAATTCACCGAACTGTTGAGGAGGTTCAGCTAAAATCGGGCATAATATTTAACGATGTGTACGTTGGCATTGCCGGTCAGCATATACGCAGCGTTAAGAACCGAGGCAGTATTAACCTCAACTCCGCCGACGACATCATAACGCTTGACAACGTGAACGACCTTATTGAGGATATGTACAAAATACCCACCGATGTTGGGGAGGAGATACTACACGTTTTACCTCAAAGTTTTATTGTTGATAACGAGGGCAGCATTAAAAACCCTGTGGGAATGTCGGGCAAAAGGCTCGAGGCCAACTTTCACATAGTAATTGGGCAAACCGCATCGGCAAAAAACATTGAGAAATGTGTAAACCGCGTCGATTTGGTAGTAAACGAGCTTATTCTCGAACCCCTAGCATCGGCCGAAGCTGTGCTCACCGACGACGAAAAAGAAGCCGGCGTTGTGCTTGTTGATATTGGAGGTGGCACAACCGATGTGGCTATCTATTTCGATGGCATTATTCGCCACACAGCTGTAATCCCCTTTGGTGGCAATGTAATAACCAACGATATTAAGGAGGGATGCTCTATACTGCAACGACAGGCCGAGCAACTTAAAGTGCAGTTTGGCTCTGCCCTTGGCGATATTGCCCCAGAGGATAAAATAGTAACCATACCCGGAATTAGCGGTCGTGAGCCTAAGGAGATATCATTTAAAAGCCTTGCATACATTATTCAAAGCCGTATGGAAGAGATTATCGACTACGTTGCCTTCGAAATAGAGAACTCTGGCTATGCCGATAAGCTTAGCGCAGGAATTGTTCTCACTGGTGGGGGAGCATTGCTAAGGCATCTTTCGCAGCTAGTTAAGTTCAAAACCGGATACGATGTTCGCATTGGCTACCCCAACGAACACCTTACCGCCGAAACCGACGAGGATATCAACTCACCTACTTACTCCACCGCCATAGGCTTAGTGCTTAAAGGTTTTGAGCAGCTAGAAACGTGCAAAAAGATAAATGCAGAGAACCAAAAAGATAACGACACCGACGAGGAGATTGAGATTGCACCGAAAGATATTAAGAGGAATAATCTGCTCGACAGATTTAAGCGTAAATTCACCGAGATATTTGAGGAAAACGACACTGTAATGTAGCAGAGAATAAGACAATATAATAGAGAAGAAAAGAGAACAAAACACACATTGCCATGAGTGAAGAGCTAATACCATTCGATTTGCCAACCTACAAAAAATCAATAATTAAGGTTATTGGTGTGGGTGGTGGCGGAAGCAATGCCGTAAACCATATGTTTGGGCTAGGCATTAAGGATGTTGATTTTGTGGTTTGCAACACCGATGGACAAGCCCTTGAGAATAGCCCAGTGCAAAATAGAATCCAGCTGGGATCGTCGTTAACCGAAGGCCGTGGTGCTGGCAACAAGCCCGAAATTGGTAAACAGGCCGCCATAGAGAACATTCAGGATGTTATCGATGTGCTATCCGATGGTACCAAAATGGCCTTTGTAACAGCAGGTATGGGCGGAGGTACCGGTACAGGAGCCGCTCCCATAATAGCCAAAGCAGCCAAAGAGCTGGGGCTACTTACGGTGGCCATTGTAACCATACCTTTCCGCAACGAGGGTAAACGACGAATTGCTCAGGCCATGGAGGGGATTGAGGAGTTAGAGAAGCATGTCGATTCGCTGCTGGTTATCAACAACGAGAAAATAAGAGAAATTTATGGTGATTTAAAAATATCAGAAGCATTCTCGCGGGCCGACGATGTGCTTGCCATAGCAGCCAAGGGCATTGCCGAGATTATTACCGTACACGGATACATAAACGTCGACTTTGCCGATGTGGAAACCGTAATGACCAATAGCGGAGTGGCCATCATGGGATCGGCCATGGCATCGGGCGAGAATAGAGCCATTAAGGCTGTAGAAGAGGCGTTATCATCACCATTGCTTAACAACAACGATATATCTGGCGCACGCAACATCTTGCTAAATATTACCTCGGGTATTCATGAAATCACAATGGATGAGGTTGGGCAAATAACCGACTTCATTCAGGCTGCTGCTGGCGAAGATGCCGACCTAATTTGGGGTAACGGCACCGACGAGCGACTCGAAGAAAAGCTAAACGTAACCATTATTGCCACAGGCTTTGGTACCAATAGCATTCCCGAACTATATGCTCGCAAGAGAAAGGTTGATGTTATCCCACTCGATGGCGACACATCAACCAACAGGGAAGTGAAACAACCGCTATTCGAAGAAAAGCCCAAACCAGCAGCCCCACCTAAAAAAGATAAGAGTAAAACGGATAAGTACCAAAGAGTTATTGAGTTTGACTTAACTCAAGACGACAAAATGTACAGCCTTAAGCCCGAACCAAGCACCGACGATGAGCTTAACTTTCAGGTATCAACAGTTACCAGTAAGCCAACAGAGGAAAAAACTGCTGGTAAAGGCCAGGTAATGCGTTCGGAACCAAGTCCACTGCCAACTAAAGAAAGTTTTGACCAGATGGAAAAAGTGCCAGCTTACAAACGCAAAAACATTAAGCTCGACGACTCTACCCTATCCAAAAAGCCTAACATATCGCGATACACTCTTAACCAAGAAGATGGCGATATCTTTTTAAGAAACGATAACGCCTACCTACACGATAATGTAGATTAACGACCAAGAAAAACTATATATTATGACACTCGAAGAAAAGATAAACCAAGAGATAAAAGCCTCGATGCTCGCTAAGGATAAAGTAAGGCTCGAGGCCTTAAGAGCCATAAAAAGCGCAATTCTGCTGGCAAAAACCGAAAAGGGAGGGGCAGACACTATTAGCTCCGAAGCAGAGCTAAAATTGCTGCAAAAACAGGCAAAACAACGCAAAGACTCAGCCGAAATTTACAAGCAGCAAAACAGACCCGAATTGGCCGAAAAGGAGTTGGCCGAGGCCGCTGTTATAGATGAATTTTTACCCAAAATGCTATCGGGCGAGGAGCTAGCAACTGAAATAGAAAAAATTATTGAAACCATTGGCGCCAATGGCCCTCAGGATATGGGTAAGGTTATGGGAGTTGCAACCAAAGCCTTAGCAGGTAAAGCCGATGGTAAAGACATTGCTACCAAGGTTAAAGCAATACTCGCAGCAAAGTAGTTATCTACACCATAAACACCATAGAAAAGAAATGGCAAATGCTACCTGCTAGTACAAAAAGGTGAAAAATACCATGGCCAAACGGAATATCGCGCCTAATGTAAAAGAAAATCCCTAACGAGTAGGTAACACAGCCCACCAACAAAAAGACTAACGAAATAGTAGGAAGATTGCGCACAATGGGGCCAATGGCCAAAACAAACATCCAGCCCATGGCTCCATATAGCGCAGCAGATAGCTTGCGCAAGCGCTGGCTATAAAACCACACCTTAAAAACTACTCCCGCAATAGCCAAAGCCCAAATAACACCAAAAAGCACCCAACCTAGTGCACCCTTAATGGCAACCAAAGTAAATGGTGTGTAGGTGGCTGCTATAAGGATATAAATTGATGAATGGTCAAACGTGTTAAGATGGTACTTCCTTCTGGGATTTTTCTCGGCATGAAAAAGGGTTGATGCAGTATAAAGTACAATCATACCAGCACCAAAAATGCTGTAGCTAACAATATGCCAAACATCGCCATGAATTGATGCACGTGTTACCACAATGGCCGTACAAGCAATTGCTATTAAAACTCCAACGGCATGCGATGTGCTATTAAAAATTTCCTCGTGCTTTTTTCTTCTGTCAGTTTTGCTTTGCATCACAGTTTAAAAAGTATAAAAAGATAAATGAGGGAGGGATAAACAAAAGTAAACCCCAACCCCCATTTCAAATGTTTTGATTTAGTTAAATCCCAACAATTGTAAAATCAACTCTTTAAAAGATTCCTACAAGAGTATTATCGAGGCTTTCATTCATGCAGGAAGTGAGAA
>CAZTFJ010000277.1:0-4378 GCA_964612255.1 uncultured Rikenellaceae bacterium
CTGCCATGGCCGGGAAAAGTCCGCCAAAGACCTGGCGCTTAAGCAGAAGTGCGTAACTTGTCGTTTAGCTGAAAATGCAGCTGGGCAAATGCCTCGGTTGGATTGCCCGATAGCTGTTGCTGTGGGGCATTACCCAGTTCAGAACTCAAAAAGGGTATGCTAGCCGCATTGGTTCTACTAAATCGCCCTCCAGCCACAATGTGTAACTTTTCGGTAGCCATAAACGAAACGGTTGGGCTTACATAGGATGATGCCAGTCCGCCGCCAAATGACGAGTAGCTGCTACCCAGCTCTACTGAATAGCTTGTTTTTTTTGATTTGTTTAATCCCCAGGGGTTAAATTCCGATGTATCGGCCTCAGCTGTTCTGTTAAAGTATGCGGGGTGATATAGCCTATACAAATCCCTAGTGAGCTGCGCATTGCTTTGTAAGCCAAGAAGCATAAAAACTAGCAAAATTGAGTATGTGCAAATACTTTTCATAGCCGATTAAAATTATATGGTTTTACAAAAGTATAAACCAAAAATGTACTGTAAAGTTATGTAAAATGGGTGTTATTTTAGAAAAATCATTGTTAAAATGTTCAAATCGTACCATTTAGTTGCTTATTTGCTCTTGAAAATGATGCTTTGCCCTAAAAATTCCTATATTAGTGCATCCAAAATGGTTGTTACATTTTACTCGCATATTATGGCAAAAGTAATTAGCATAATCAACAACAAGGGTGGGACAGGTAAAACAACCACTGTACTCAACTTAGGTGCGGCTTTAGCAAAAAAAAGGAAAAAGGTTTTGCTGGTTGACTTGGATAGCCAATGCAACCTAACCACAGCATTTGGGGCCGAGTTGCCAGAGGCAAGCGTAGGCGAATTACTGGTGGGTAATGCAAAGTTGCAAGATGTTCTTGTTAAGAATGGTAAGTTAGACTTAATCCCATCGAGCGAGAAGTTGCTCGATTTTGAGTTTCAACTAAATAACGAGCCGGGTAGGGAGTATATGCTCCGCGAACAGCTCGAGAAGGTGGCTAATAAATACGATTTTATTCTTATCGACTGCCCACCAAGCCTTGGAACGCTATCGGTAAACTCGCTTGTGGCAGCCCACCATTTTATTGTGCCAATGCAGGCCGAGAATTTTGCCTTTATTGGGCTCGATAGAATTATGCTGATATCGGAAAAGGTGAAGAAGCGTATGAATCCTGAACTCGACTTGGGTGGTATTCTTTTTGTAAAGCTCGACCCCCGCACTAAGTTTAGCCAAGCGGTAATTCATAGCCTATCGGAGAATCAGAGTTTTAAGGGTAAGCTTTTCAATACCTATATTAGGCAGGATATTTCACTAATGGAATCGGGTGCTTTTAAGCAAACCGTGTACGAATATGCTCCTAAAAGTAGAGGAGCCGATGATTATACCGATTTAGCAAAGGAAATACTTAAGATATATGGCTAAGAAGAGTAAACACACCATAACCGATATCCAAAAGGCCTTGATGTCGAATACTCGCTACATTAAGGAAGAGGAAGCGCCAAAGCCACAGGACCCTATTACTAAACCCAAAGCAAAATCGGGTGAGCAGCAGGTAAATATTGACCCTTTGCTCATGAAGCAGATTAAAATACTTGCCCCATACCTGGGCGAAAGCACCGATGATATGATTAACAAAGCGCTTAGCCACTACCTAAGGCTAAAATCGATGCAGCTCGATGAGGCAATTAGCAAATTAACAGAGGAGTAAGGGTAAGCAATCCAACAATCTAGTGGATAAAATGGAAATATTAACGTTCTAAATGTTGATATGTCCTGATAGATTGGATGGCTGAAAATGTAATATCATAATCAGTTAAATTAGGTATTTAGGCAATAATAAATTGGTTTCTTTGTCAAATTCTTCCATCGAATAAGTGAAGGGAATTTTGTATTTGTTATCAAGGCTGGTGTATTCGAGAAATAAGTAACCTAAAAGTCAAAACTATTCTAATATAACCTCCTGATTCAATGTCCCGCTAGGGACAGAATATTGGTAGCACTTGAAATGACCTTACATTTTACCGTGCCGTTAGGTACGGAATATTCTGTACCTACGGCACAGATTCATTCGTTTTACATTATTTTTTACCAATAGATTGTCCCTAACGGGACAGGTCTCCAAACACCTTAACCCTAGTTAGTTATGATTTTAGTTGTTTTCAATTAATTATCCTATTCACAACCAGAACTTAGTAACTCTTGGGCGAAACCATTTATATTCACACTTGGCTGTATGCTTAATAGTTCCTCCTCGGTTATCATGGTGCGCTGATGCATAGTAAATCCTACAAATTTGTAGTACTCCTGCATATACTCCTTTAGGTTCTGATTGCAATCGAAGTAGCTCATAAACCGAGCGGGTTGCGGTATTATGCCAGCCAGAAAAATCGCTTCATTTAGCTCAATGTCAATTGGTTCCTTGTCGAAATAAAACTTAGCGGCTTCAGCTATTCCATTTATATTGGGCCCCCAGTCAATAATGTTTAAGTAAATCTCAAGTATTCGCTCCTTGCTAACCAGCTTTTGAGTTTCGATAAGCCACACTACAAGAGCCTCCTCGGCTTTTCTAACAAGGGTTTTTTGCCGATGAAGGTATAGGTTTTTAACCAGCTGCATAGTGATAGTACTTCCTCCTCGGGCAAGCCTTCTATCCTTAATATTGCGCGCAAGCGCAACACTAAACCCTTCGGCATCGAACCCCTTGTGGTGATAAAATCCCCCATCCTCCGATATAATCACGGCATCGATAAGGTAGGGTGATATTTGATGTAAAGGTCTGAATTGATGACTGCTAGAATCGATGTGTATTGCCTTGTCGATGCTATCGTTTAGCTTGATGTAATGGGTAAAGCTGTAATTTAGGCTAGTAAAATCTATATTACCTGGTTTAAGCAGTTGGAAAGAAACGGGTGTTAACTTGGCTATGAAATGCAGACTGTCGGGCTGGTTAAAATCGATATCAAAATTAAGGTGAAAATCCACATCGCCTGCAACCTTTATATTATCAGTGGTTTCGAATAATCCTTTTGGTATGGATTCAAAAATATTTTTTGCTGGAAAAGCTCCGGTATTTATGCTAAATGAGAATTCAGATTTACTTCGGGAAGGAATGGACAGTTTAAATGGGAACTTAAGCAAATTAACGGAAAAGTAGGAGGGTGCTATTATACTTGCCGAATCTGATGATAGCTGGCTTGATATCAAAAATCCCGTTGAATCGAGATGAATAGTAGTATCGGCTAACTTTTTATGCCTAGCACTTACCCCAAATAAAGCCGATTGAAGGGTTAGCTCGATGCTGTTGGCGGAATGGTTATTACCATTTATGGCAAATCGCAATGAGTCAAATCCAAGGTGCAAACCAAGTTTTGAATCTAATAAAGGTAATTTGAAATGTCGCTCAGGTGTGATACTGTAAGTAAGAGCATTGAACATTTTTTCCTTTTTGCCAATCACCTTTACACTAGAAACGGAACTGCCATTCGTTACACAAAATGTAGCATTAAGGTTTCCGCTATTTATAAGTAATTTGGGGGTTGTAATTTTAATGCTATCGGTGGGTTGCGAGTAGATTATCCCCAGATTATTGATGGTGTAGTCGGTTTCAACTAAAAGCTTGTAAACGGTTTTGCTATGCTGTATAAGAGAGGAAATACCCGAATAAATTAGGGTTGAACTCTTTTCCGAAATTGTGCTGTCGGTTATGGTAACGTTTTGTGAATCAGCAATAAAATCTTTACAAAGCATTGCCTGAACCGAATTGGCATCAATAGTTTTAGGAGTAATGTTTAACCGAAGGAGACGGCCGATAGACATATCTATACTAAGGGAAGAGATATGCAGCGAGATGTTACTCGAAGGTTTTAGTATTTCAATATCACTCATACAGATATGAGTAAAACCTTTTAGCCTTGCCTCGGTATAGCTAATAGATAGGCCACTTTTTTGCTCAATATTTTGAACCTTTTTAGATAAAACGTATCTAAAAACCGTCGATTTGATAGATAGGGCAATAGTGGCAAGCGTAACAAGAACGGCAATTGATATTAGCAGAATCTTCTTATTCATTAACAATTTGATGTTTAGCGCATAGGTACTTCAGATAATTTACAATAGATTATAATCTTATTCTAAAATCTTTTGGCATAATGTAATTACTGTTATATTTTTAGCACCCACTAGAATTTAAATCATAAATAATAACCCTAAAAAATTATGAATCCAATCCTCGAATCAATCAACAACGTAATTTCGCTTTATAACGAGTACGTTGGTGGTTATTTAATTCTTATTCTGCTTGTACCAACAGGTATTTATTTCACGTTTAAATATCGTTTTTTACAGGTATCGC
>CAZTFJ010000278.1:0-4376 GCA_964612255.1 uncultured Rikenellaceae bacterium
GGACCTCAATAGCCTTCTCAACGCTTAAGTATAGCGAAGTGTTTGCCGGCGGAAAACTGCCGGGGATTATGTACTTGCTGGTAAGAGCCGAAAGGGTGGCTGCTGCTGATTCAATATGAATAATACATCCTTCGGAATCGGTAAGGAAAAGCATGATGTTTTTCTCGTCGAGCAGGTTGTACATTTTCTTGATGTACGGGGTTGCTTCGTCGATAAGCCAGCTGTTAGCCTTTAGCTTCTTCTTTATCTCGTTGGCAGTTAGTATTTTCCTGTCGATGCCCGGTTTTGGAACGGTTGTATTCTCGTTAGCTTGCTTTTGCTTGTTGGAGCTAGGGTCTGGTTTGATTTTAGCCATAAAAAGTATTTTTTTAAGTACGGTTAGTAATGGTTGTGGTTTAGATAAAATTACTAAAAAATCTATCAGAATTGTAAGTATGGCGATATGAAATATGGAAAGGGCATAAATGACCTTTAATCATCTTTTTTGATGTGATAATCATCTAGCCCAATCACTTGTAATTGGTCGTTATTCCAATGCTTTGTGGGCGTTTTCTGAAGTTGTGTTTAGGTAATATTTGCTGAGCTAAAAATATCAGCTCCTTCTATATACTAATTGAACCAAATTAGTACGGTAATTACTAAAAAGGCTTTGAGTTGCGCTTTTTGACAAGGATGTGTTGGGCGGGAAGTAGGAAATTCCCCTGTTTAGCCAAGGTAACTTTTTAGCACTTTGCTACGGGTTGCCTGTTTAAGGCGTTTTATGGCTTTCTCTTTAATTTGCCTAACGCGCTCGCGGGTGAGATCCATCTCTTCGCCAATCTCTTCAAGCGTGTGGGGGTGCTTGCCGTTTAGGCCAAAGTATAGCCTAATAATTGATGCTTCGCGAGGTGTAAGGGTGGCTAAGGCGCGCTCAATCTCTTTGCGAAGGCTATCGTTAAGCAGCCCACGGTCGGGTGCGGGCGAGTCGCTGCTTAGCAGCACATCGTACATATTGCTCTCCTCGTCTTGCGATATGGGCGCATCCATTGATACGTGCCTGTTTGAACTTTTTAAGGCTTCCTTAATGTCGTTAGGTGCTAATTCAAGCACTTCGGATAGTTCGTCAATTGAAGGTTCTCGCTCAAATCGCTGTTCGAGCTCTGTGAAAGCTCTGTTCACCTTGTTTATTGATCCAATCTTGTTAAGGGGGAGCTTTACAATGCGCGACTGCTCTGCCAAGGCTTGCAGTATGGCTTGCCTAATCCACCATACAGCGTACGATATGAATTTGAATCCCCGGGTTTCATCAAACCGTTGAGCGGCTTTTATTAGCCCCAAATTACCCTCGTTTATAAGGTCGGGTAGGCTAAGGCCTTGGTTTTGGTACTGTTTTGAAACCGATACCACAAACCTGAGGTTTGCCTTAACGAGCTGGTCGAGAGATGCCTTGTCGCCTTCCTTAATTTTGCGAGCTAAGCTAACCTCTTCCTCAGTAGTTAAGAGCTCAACCTTGCCAATTTCATGAAGGTATTTATCAAGCGAAACCGTTTCTCTATTAGTAACCTGCTTAATAATCTTTAGCTGCCTCATAACCAATAACCCTTTAAATTCAGGATTTGAATATATACATTAATATGATTTTCATCACCATGGATAGCGATTTTTTTTGCCCAATGTCGCTTTTTTTTTAGTGGGTTAGGTATTTTAAATATTAATAGCTAATATTGCATCGAATTCCCAAACGAATATTTCTCGTATTTTCCAAAATTCCATCGTGTATTAACACATTTCTCTGATTCTCAATCGAAATTTTTGTAAAATTTGGTTTTGCCCTCTCCGGGTCACCAGTGTTAACCATATAATTATTCTATGTACGATATTTTAGAACTCAACAAAAAACTTCTGCCAGAGCTAAAAGATATAGCCAAAGGTATGAATAGAAAAAAGAAAGCAAGAGCTTATTTATCGCATTCTCGATCAGCAGGCTATTGACGCCGCCGAGGCCGATAGCAAAAAATCGAAATCAAAAGGTAGTGAAAATAGGGGCAAGAAACCTGAGCGCGCTAAGCAAGGTCGCCCAAATACAAACAAGCAGCCGGTTTCTGAAAGTAAACCCAAACCCGAACGTACCCCCGAAAACGAAGAGGCCAAACCCGACGAGGTAAAACCCATTGCCCAAGAAAATGAGGGCAAAGGCAAGAGCCAAACCAATATCGATAAAAGTAAGCGCAAGCGTTTTACCCGCAAAAAGGAAGGGCATGAGGAGAAATCGGGCGTAATGCCTGAACGCGTAAAAGACGAGCTTTCTCAGGCGGGTATGCCCAAGGTCGATTCGCCCAATACGCAGGACAAACCGGCATCAGAGGCTAAGGAAGAGCAGCGAAAGTCGCAGCCCGTTGATGTGGCTCCTGACAATAAGGCTGTTACAGAGTCCACGCAGGAAAACGGTAAGAAATCGAACCAGCGAGATCATCAGTATAAAAAGGGGAATGAACGCCGAAATGGGGAGCGTTACGAGTTTGAAGGTATTATTAATGCTACAGGTGTGCTCGAGATTATGCCCGATGGCTATGGTTTCCTGCGCTCGTCGGATTATAACTACCTGAGCTCGCCCGACGATGTGTACGTTTCGCAATCGCAAATAAAGCTATTTGGCCTTAAAACTGGCGATACCGTTACGGGTTCAATCCGTCCACCCAAAGAGAATGAGAAGTACTTCCCCCTAATTAAGGTGTTGGAGATTAACGGGCGTACACCCGATTACATCCGCGATCGCATACCATTCGACTTTTTAACACCACTTTTCCCCGACGAGAAATTCACCCTTATTGGAAATGGGCAAAATACCCTTTCGGCTCGTGTGGTTGATATGTTTTCGCCTATTGGTAAGGGCCAGCGTGGGCTAATTGTGGCTCAACCCAAAACGGGTAAAACAATCTTGCTTAAAGATATTGCCAACTCTATAGCGGCAAATCACCCAGAGGTTTACATGATCGTTCTGCTTATTGATGAGCGCCCCGAAGAGGTTACCGATATGGCCCGCAGCGTAAACGCCGAGGTGGTGTCGTCAACATTTGACGAGCCTGCCGATAGGCACGTGCGTGTAGCTAATATCGTTCTCGAAAAAGCTAAGCGGATGGTAGAGTGTGGCCATGATGTGGTAATCCTACTCGATTCAATAACCCGTTTGGCGCGGGCGTTTAACACCGTTCAGCCAGCCTCTGGCAAGGTGCTTTCGGGTGGTGTTGATGCCAATGCCTTGCACAAACCCAAGCGCTTTTTTGGTGCCGCGCGTAACATCGAAAAGGGAGGCTCGCTTACCATCCTGGCTACCGCTCTTATTGATACCGGTAGTAAAATGGACGAGGTTATCTTTGAAGAGTTTAAAGGTACTGGTAACATGGAGCTGCAGCTCGATCGCAAGCTGTCGAACAAGCGGGTTTACCCTGCTGTGGATATCACCGCATCGAGTACTCGTCGCGACGATTTGCTGCTTGATAAGGATACCCTTAATAAAACGTGGATTTTGCGTAACTACCTAACCGATATGACATCGGTTGAGGCTATGGAATTCTTGCGCGATAGATTGATCAAAACGCAAACCAACGAGGAGTTTTTCATGACCATGAATAGCGATATTTAGAAGACCTGTCAGGGTTCGAAGAATCTGACAGCGTCTTTTTTGAAGTCAGAAGACGTGAGACCGAAGACCGAAGTTGGAAGTCAGAAGACGTGAGGCTGATGTTAATTTATACAGCGAGCCAGCTGCAATTTGCAGCTGGCTCGCAATGTTTTATGGCGCTATTCGTTAAGCTAATAATTCAAAAATCTTCTGCCTTCCGTCTTCTGTCTTCCAACTTTGTTGTATCTTTGTGGCACTAATCCATGGGGCTGACTTTGGTTTCGACAGCAAGCAGAATGGATTGGTAAGCATGCCGAGCGTTGGGAAGCTGGCTCGTTAATCCCAGAACTAAAGTCCTATAAACGGCGAAAATAATAACTACGCACTCGCTGCATAGTAAGTACCAGGTACTACTAGCTTAATCTCGTCAACTAGGTTGACGCGACGAGTAGTCTCACGGAGGGCTTCGCCCACTGGAACTCCGGATTGAGGCTTCAAAACAAATGGGCTAGCGCAGGATGCTCCCCGGTTCCCGCGCGACAATTTAGGGGATAAGGCTTAGGTTGGTCTCTTTTCACCTGCTTAGGCTCGAAAATCAAGGAAGGATAAGCATGTAGAAAGCCAGTTGGTTCCTTGTTTGGACGAGGGTTCGACTCCCTCCAGCTCCACAAATCAGATTTGAGCAAGAGTATTGAGCAAGAGGTTGGGAAAACCCCACGGCGCTTGCTCAAAGCTGTTTTGTCCCTCAGCACTCTTCCTGTTGCTCTTGCAGATT
>CAZTFJ010000279.1:0-271 GCA_964612255.1 uncultured Rikenellaceae bacterium
TGCTTAACTGGCCCCAGGCTCTGAGCCTCTTTTATACCCTGTGTGGTTAGGCTGACGTACTCGGCTCCGGCTTTAATGGTTCTGATGCATTGTTCTACGGTAGCCTCAATGTTGTTGGTGTTGGTGGTGGTCATGGTTTGCACCCTAATAGGGTTTTTGCCACCAAGGGCAACTCCGCCAATATTAACCTCAAGTGATGGTTTTCGCTTATATTCCTGGGTGTTGTATATTATAGATGATTTGTGACTAGTCATGGTGTATTTTTTTGCAA
>CAZTFJ010000279.1:281-4368 GCA_964612255.1 uncultured Rikenellaceae bacterium
TTGTTACGCCCGGACACATCCGAGCAGCTGGAATTGCCTCTCTGGACGAGGGACACACCAAGTACACCTCCAACGCCGGCATGGGGGAGCTGCGCCGGGAGGTTTCGGCCTATATGAAACGCCGTTTTCAGCTGGAATAAACAGCCTATTTGTTTTGCATTTCGTTAAAAAAAACATTGTGCTAAATCCTGTATTTTAGTTGTTTATTGTTAGATTTGTTCTGTTTCACTACTAAACTACAGTTTGATATGAAAAATATAATTGTCCCAATAGATTTTTCGGACGAATCGCTTAGTGGGCTAAGGCTTGCTATACATTTTGCCAATAGATTTGGGAGTCGTGTGCAGATGGTTTACGTGCAAAAATATCCAACGGAAATGGGCCGAATAGGATATGAAGAAGAGAAAAAGGCTGCGCTTCAAAAATTCGATGCAATACGCGAGGAATTTGGTCCAAAGATGCACAAAGTTGATCACCTTGAATACATTGTGAAAAAGGGTAAGATTTATCGAGAGGTGGTAAATCAAGCGCAGGCTTTTACCAATTCTGTGATAATTGGATCAACTCATGGTGCATCGGGGTTTGAGGAGTTATTTATTGGTAGCAATGCGCTAAAAATTATTTCTGCTTCCGATATTCCGGTGATTACAATCAGGCATGGTGCGGTTGCTCGAGAGGTAAAAACCATAGTGCTGCCTATCGATTCGTCGAACGAAACGCGCCAAAAGCTTCCGCTTACGGCCAAAATTGCCGAAGCGTTTGATGCCGAAGTGCATGTTCTTGGGCTAACTGTTACAGCTAGCGAGGATATTGAGAGCAAGGTGGCAGCATACTGCAAGCAGGTGTGCGAGTACCTTAAAGATCACAACATTAAATATAAACTCGAACAGCACAACGCAAAAAGTATTACTGAAGCAACAATAAGCTATGCTTTAGATGTAGAAGCCGATTTGATATCGATTATGACTGAGCAGAACGATAGCCTGGCCGATTTAGTTCTTGGAACAGCTGCCCAACAAATGCTTAATCAGTCGCCAATTCCGGTGCTAAGCGTTACTCCAAAGGAGATTTTTATTCTCGGTAGCTTCAGGACCAGTGGCGCTCCGTATTAGCTTTATGCAGCCATTTGGTAAAGGAATGGTTGTTCCCAAATTTTTTGTAAATTGTTGTGTTTTTTTGCCAAAGGGAAGTGTTTCTGTTGTTTGTGGAAACTATTTATTAAGCAACTAAGTTCACAAAGTATTCAACCAATTGAGCAAATTTATGGATGAGATGATAACGTTACTTTATGTTGATGATGAGGCAATCAACCTTAAACTGTTTGAACTCAATTTCAAATCGAGATTTCGCGTTGTTACCGCTCTGTCAGGGGATGAAGGGTTAACTATTCTTAGAAACGATTCCTCAATTTCGGTTGTCATTAGCGATATGCGAATGCCAAAGATGAATGGATTGGAGTTTATTACTCGAGCTAAAGAGGAGTTCCCAAATATCGTATACTTTATTCTTACGGGTTTTGATATTACAGAGGAGATTAACGAGGCATTGGGTCAGAAATTAATCGACAAGTATTTTCGTAAACCTTTCAACTTCAAGGAAATTGAAGGCGCTATTACCACTGCCTTATCCTAGCACTGCTGCGCACACCTAGTTTTTAGCACAAGTAAATACGTTGTATGGAATCAATTTCGAATATATTTAGGCTAATTGGCGAGTTTCTCTCAAAACCAATATTTACCAGTGCCGATTCCAAGTTTTCCATAGGTATGATTCTGTATCTGGTAGTAGGATCGTGGCTTATAATATTTATTTCGAAATTGCTAAGCCGATATGTGGTAGAGCGATTGCTTAAACGCTATGGTACAGGTGAGGGCGTATCGCATGCCATTGGTTCTATTTTTCGCTACATTTTCATTTTTATTGGGCTCATTATAGTTATCCAGGCTACTGGTATCGATTTGAGTACTTTAACTGTTTTGGCCGGTGCGCTGGGTGTGGGTATTGGATTTGGCCTGCAGAATGTAACCAATAACTTTATCAGCGGCATAATTATTTTATTCGAAAGACCAATAAAAGTAGGTGATAGGGTAGAATTGCCAGAACTAGACAACCTTGCAGGAGATGTTGTTAACATATCGCCGCGCAGCACTACCATAAACACCAACGATAATATCACTATTGTTGTGCCCAACTCAAAGTTTGTGTCCGATACGGTAATAAACTGGAGTTATAACGATGGCAATGTTAGGGTAAGTATCCCTGTGGGGGTGGCATACAAAGAAGATCCCGATGTTATAAAGGATATCCTTATTGAAGTGGCCAGCGCTCACCCAGGGGTTCTTGCTAATCCGGCACCCGATGTGCTTTTTGATGCTTATGGCGATAATAGCATAAACTTTACACTTAGGATATATACAAACAGGTACAGTCGTACCCCGCGCATAATAAAAAGCGAGTTGTACTTCGCCATTTTTAGAATGTTTAAGGAAAAAGGGATTGAAATACCTTTCCCTCAGCGCGATGTGTATATAAAAGAGAATACCAGCCCAAAATAGATTGCCCTGCTACTCTGGCGAGATAAGCCCTTCCTTAACCAGCTCTTTTAGCACAAATTCCGTCATTTCGCTTTTAAAGGCAAACTCATGCTGCAGATTATTAACGTATGCTTTTAGCCGCATCTTAAGCAACGGTTGCTTCTCGGTTTTCTCGCTAAAGAATAGCACAGTAATGGGTTTGTTAAGGTAGATGTATTTCGATACTTGTGCCACCTCAATGGCAATTTCGCGAACTCTTTTTGTGTCGATGGTGTGTGGCAAGTAAACCTCGGCCACAACCTGGCAGTTATTTTCGCTTGAGTTGGAGTTCGATATCGATTGGTTCATCATCTCCGAGTTGGGTATGGTAACCACGCTATCGTCGGGGTTACAATTCGGGTTGAGCGCAGTCCAACCTCTAGCACCTCGCCGTAAAAACTGCCCGATTCAATCTTGTCGCCAACCTGAAATGGGCGGTCGAAAAGTATCATTAGCCCACCAAAAATATTTTTAAGCAAATCTTGCGAAGCAAATCCAATGGCAACACCAACCGAGGCGAAGAATGCAAAAACCGTTTCGCGTGGTGGTTGAAAAATTGCGCTAATTATTATGTATACAATAAAAGCCCAACCAAAAATTTTAACCATGGGCAGAATTCGCCTAATGGTACTTTGGTATTTTGGCTTGCGGTGGCTTACAAGTTTTAGCACACCCGATATAGCCTTTAGCAAAAAGTATCCTACTACAATAAATACAATGGACCAAAATATTTTGCTAAATGATATAATACCTTTTATGTTGGGCGGATTGGTTACACTGCTTTTATTATCGTTTGTATCTTCATTATCTTGTTGCGCAGGTTTTGATTGGTTTGTGTTCTCTGGTGCCAACTCGTGTTGCTTTAAGGTGTCGGCACTTTGACTCTGATTCAAAAACATGTTCTGCTGGGCACTTGCAACATGTGTAGCTAACGATATCAGAAAAAATATGCTGAGTAAAAGTATTTGCAGCTTGTTTAGGTAGCTAATTATAGTTTGCCTTTTCATCTGTGGTCTTTATGTAAGTTTAAATTACTAGTGAATTAGGTTCTTATCGGTTAGCAACTGCACAGTTTGCCTGTATAGCAGTGGGTGGATTTTGTAAAATCCTTCTTTATCCATAACAATTCCTCTGTCGGCAAGGCGCATAAGTAGTAGCTTTGCCTGGCGAATGCCAATATTTAACACGCTGGCCAGTTCGCTTGCATCTAAGCGTTCGTGCAGCAGTAAGCTGTGTAGCCCAAATATTACTTCTTGCTCTAGGTTTAGCATGAAGCTAAAGTCAACATTGTCTAGTGAGTTTAGGTAACAGGTGTTCTCTTCAATTTTATCAATACTCCTAATCCATAGCTGTAAGGCAAACGCTATATTCGACTTGGTAAAGTTGTTGAGTTGCTCAAAATACTTGTTGTGCAGGTAGTCATGCTGTTGCCGTTCGTTCATTTTTGTAAAAGCTCGCGAGGTTAAATCGTTGCCCGATGGGTTAAACTTTAGGTAGTATCCGCTGGTTTTGTG
>CAZTFJ010000280.1:0-4329 GCA_964612255.1 uncultured Rikenellaceae bacterium
TACAGAAACCGTTGATGGTCATAGCTTCAATTACTGAGTGTGGGTCACCCTCAAGAATTGAGCGATCCATAAATGCGCCAGGGTCTCCCTCGTCGGCATTACAGATAACGTACTTCTGATCGGCCTTGTTCTTTGAGGCGAACTCCCACTTAAGACCAGTTGGGAAGCCTCCACCTCCACGACCGCGAAGACCTGATTTCTTTAACTCATCGATAGCAGCCTCAGGGCCCATTTCGATAACTTTACCCAGCGCTTGGTATCCATCGCGAGCTATGTACTCATCAATGTTTTCGGGGTTAATAACACCACAGTTACGCAAAGCGATACGAATTTGCTTTTTGTAAAAGCCCATATGCTTCGAATCGCTGATATGCTCCTTGTTGCTTGGGTCGGTATAAAGCAAACGATTAACCTTACGCCCTTTAACCACGTGCTCAGCAACAATTTCTGTAGCATCCGAAGGTTTAACCTCGGTATAGAAAGTGTTATCGGGTAGCACCTTTACGATAGGACCCTTCTCGCAAAAGCCGAAACATCCGGTCATGATCACCTGAACCTCGTTCTCAAGGCCATGGCTTGCTAATTCAGCCTTAAGAGTCTCAACAATTGAGTCGCTCTCTGAAGCTCGGCAGCCAGTTCCTCCGCAAACAAGTAGGTGCGATTTGTATTTAGCCATTATAATATCCTCCTTTAGCGGTTATTGATTGTCAATAGTATTATAATTCACAGGAATAATCCCATCAACCAGCTCGCCGTTTTTGATATACTTTTCAATAATCTCATCGGCCTTCTGATTGTCAACAAAACCAAAAACCACAGGCTCTTGGTTAGGAAGTTTCACCTCAACAGTAGGTTCGGCGTAGCAGTAACCCATACATCCGGTTTGGGTAACCACTGAGTCGATGTTTCTTTTTTCGAGCTCATCAATAAAGAACTCCATAACGGTTTTGGCTCCCGATGCAATACCACAAGTTGCCATAGCAACCTTCACCTGCACATGGCTTTCGGGATCTTCACCCTTTTCCCTAAGGTCGATCTTCGACTGAAGCTGCTCCTTCATCTTCTTAAGATCGGCCAACGATTTCACTTTTGTCATAACTATGGGTTATTTTAGTTTAGGTGTTAATTAATTAACAGTAGGACTTTACAATTTGGTAGGCAAAAATATTCACTTAGCAAATCATTTTGAATAAAAGGTTTATGTTGTACAACCTAGGACTACAATTTATAATTCGTCTAAATTTAAACTAATCATCTCTTTGAGCATCCGCGCCACTTTGGGCGAATTGAGCGGAATGCCATCGAGCACCTCTTTCACCTCATTGGTATCGAGCGAAAAAGCATTTCCGTTAATTATATGGGTGTAAACGAACCTAATGGTAGGGTTAGCCGAAATAAGCATTACCACTACACCAGCAATATCACCTAAGGGCTGCCGATCGATATGGCCTAACCCAAGGCTTGCCACAACGTTAGTACCTTGCCCCGGAGTGGAATCAATTTGTAACGCTCCGTCAGTACTGCGGCAGGCATCGTTAAGCAGGGGCAACCCCATTCCTACCTTGCGAGTAGTTCGTGATGTGGTGTATGGGTCGAGCACACGTTGTACCAAATCGGGAGGCATACCATGGCCATCGTCGCTAATTGTAATAGTAAGCTTATCGTTACTGCTATCCTCATTAATATTTATTTGAATTGTTTTGGCTCCGGCAACAATTGAGTTCTGAACAATATCGAGTATATGTAATGAGAGCTGCTTCATGGCGAAGTTTAGTGATTAAAATTGAAGGTAATAAAAAAAGGAATATGCTACAGCACAATGCAATAGAAAATCAAACGCTAACGAAAAATCTATAATAGAACGGTTCTCCCATCCTGCCCACGCAACGCTTTGGCCAACTCGCTGAATGTTGGGCTCTGGAGCTGATAATTGGTAAATGTTTCGCCAATTTGATTTATGTAATGAGCATCGGAATTTTTGATAAGCGTTGGAGATTTTATGTAGCTGTGCTTAGCCAAAAACTCATCGGCATTGGTGTTCCTAAAAATTTCCAAAGCATCAAAATTCAAATCGGGTGGAATAAAACCCAGCTGGCTAATTAGGCTATAGCGAGGCCTGTCGACATGTGCAGGGATAAACAATCCCCCTAACCGATGAACCTCAGCCGCTACCTGCGATACGCTTACCGATAGCGCTGATATTAACAAGGGCTCTATTTCCTGGAGAATTTGGTCGTTTTCATCAACTACTACCTGGTAGCCAAACTTTTGCGAATCGTTGGGGAAGTTTGGCAAATTATCATCAATAAATTGCTGAAAGGCAATACGCTGTTCGTCCGTATCGAAAAGGCAAAGGCAATGGGCTTCCTCGCGTGTAGTAACCTCTGCGCCAAAGAAAACGGTCAAGCCCAATGGCTCTGCCAATTTACGCACCACGGGCCCATGTAGCGTGCTGTTGTGATCGGCAATTGCAACTATATCGAGATTTCGAGCTTTGGCCATATCCACAATATTCCTTGGGCTCATCTCCAAATCGCCGCAAGGAGACAGCACTGAGTGGATGTGTAAATCGGCTCGATAGGTTTGCATTTAGCTATTAGAATTATCTCTAGTGGCAATAAGATTTGATCGTTTTTTTAACTACTCTTAAGCAACTTGTATAGCTGGCCTACAACCTCGTATGTTTCAAGCGAAGTACCAAGTACTGGAATCCCCTCCTGGTTGCTTTGCTCTGCAGTATCGGCTTCGGGCTCAATTCCCTTTACAAGTATTACCGCTGCGAGTTCTTTAAGCGAGGCAATAGCCATTACATTCTTATGATTTTGCAGGGTAACCCATACGTTGTTGGCATCGGCATGCCCCATAACATCGCTAAGTAAATCGGATACGTAACCACCATCGATGTTGTTTTCGAGCCCAGACTCACCGCTAAAAACCTTTAAGTTTAATGCGCTAACAATCTCTTTAACTTTCATATGTACAGAATTTATGGGATAAAAAATCAATGGTTTTTTTGAATAGAATGCGGGGAAATTAGACTACCTTTTTCTTCGGCTGCCTGCCTTTTTGCAATCCTTATGGAATCTATCTTTACCCCAAATCTTTTCCATAATACGGAACGAGTGATCGGGATGTAACTTACGGGTTTGCTCCATAGTTTTTTGCAAAAAGATGCAATGCGAGATGGCGGCTTTTCCCTGAACAATATCCTCGGCCAGCGCTTGGCATGATGGAGCACCGCATGAACCACAATCGATACCGGGCAAAAAGCACATTATGCGCTGCACCCGTTCCATTTTTTTCATGGCGTTAGCCATATCCTCATCGAGTTTCATCATACTCCGAGGTTTTACCGGATCGGCAGCAATACGCTCAACCACTTGGTTTTTATGCTTATCGAGCAACTGCTTGCTCAGAGCAGGCATATCGGAAACCTCAGCCCCAATCAATTTGGCCCTGTTCTTAAGCCTCTCAACGGTCAGGAATCGATTACCTGAGGTTAGCACCCCACCGGCACAACCTTCGTCGCAGGCTCTAATTTCCAGAAAATCGATATCTGTAATTTCGTCGTTCTCTAACTTTTCCAAGAAATCGATTACATTGTGCAAACTATCGATGGCTAAACAACGGCCTTCAACCTGATCGGCTTCGCCATTGGTTAAACTCCACAGAATGTTTTTAGAGTCGATTGTACTCTCAGTTGTATGAGGCGTTTCGTCGGAGTTTTTTTGCTTTATCACCCTAAGCACCTTATTGTAAATAACATCCATATTTATAACGCCATTCACTTCGGAGTAATCCTCCCCAACAGGACTTTTTATAGCGGCAATTTTAGCAGCACAAGGAGTTACGTAGAAAATTCTTATATCATTCTCGGGAACGCCTTGTCCCACAAGCATTGTTTTGTAGAATATTGCAGAGAGATCGATGGGTGCTTTTAGCAGCATAATATTATCGACCAGCGCGGGAAACTTCACCTGAATTAGCCTAACTACGGCAGGACAAAAAGAAGATATTACAGGCTTGGTGATATCAGCATTCTTTACATACTTGTTAATTGACTCTTTTAGCACATCGGCGGTATTTTCCACTTCAAACACATCGGTAAAGCCAAGTTCAAGCAGGGTGTTGTAAACCTCTTTTGGCGAAACATCATCGGGGAACTGCCCAAGCAGGACTGCTGGCACCAGGGCAACCCTACGCTTATAATTAAAAATCTTGCTAAAATCGTCTTGCTCAATAATTATTGCGTTTACAGGACACACTCTAAAGCACTCGCCACAGTCGATACAGCGATTATCGTAAAGTTCGGCCTTTCCGTTGCGAACC
>CAZTFJ010000281.1:0-297 GCA_964612255.1 uncultured Rikenellaceae bacterium
GAAGAATACTCCTCCGGCTCACCCCTAAAACTTAAACCAAACAAAAAGGGGTAGATATGGAACTTACAAAAGCAAATTTATGCCGATGCAAACCTAGACTCAACCTCACTCCAGTTCACCACGTTCCAAAAGCTTTCGATATACTCGGGTCGGCGGTTCTGGTATTTTAGGTAGTATGCATGTTCCCACACATCGAGCCCCAAAATTGGAGTTCCTTGCACATCGGCAACATCCATAAGCGGGTTATCCTGGTTTGGAGTTGAGGTAACTTTTAGTCCACCACTGGTTTTTACCAAC
>CAZTFJ010000281.1:307-4315 GCA_964612255.1 uncultured Rikenellaceae bacterium
TCACAAGCCAGGCCCAACCTGAGCCAAAGCGGGTGGCTGCAGCTGCATTAAACTTCTCCTTAAACTCATTGAAACTTCCAAAATACTTATCGATGGCAGCAGCCAGCTCTCCCGATGGTTTTCCGCCACCATTTGGCGACATTACGCTCCAAAACAGGTTGTGGTTGAAATACCCACCGCCATTATTACGCACGGCAACCGGATGCTTGGAAATGTTACTCAATATATCTTCTATTGATTTTGAAGCCAAATCGGTACCCTCAATGGCTTTATTCAAATTATTAGTGTATCCACCATGATGCTTGGTATGATGAATTTCCATAGTTTGAGCGTCAATGTATGGCTCTAATGCATTATAGCTATAAGGTAAATCTTTTAGTGTAAATGACATATGACTATTTTTTAAAGGTTTAATAATTCTATTTAGAATGTTTCTAAATACTAAACATACCACAAATAAGAATGTTCAGCCAAACCTTTAAAAACTGATAAAAATCTAGAAATTGGAATGGGGAGGGGGTTTTTACTAAAGGGTTCCTGTTTTACGAGAGGTCTTTACACCATTTCCATTGTTACCATTTACAGTTCTAACAATCTCCTTCTTCGAGATAAAAACCTCAATTCCAAGAAAGTAGTAGTGCACCTCCCAAAACTCGACATACCATTTCTCGTCCAGTGAATGTATGGTTTCAACTAGCTTTTGTACTTTCCCAAAAAAGGGTTTAGAGTTCATCTCTACTATATCCAACTGGTAACTCAATTTTTTCTACTTTAAATATAGCAATTATTGAAACATTTAGAAAGTTATTATTAACAATAACGTAACAACATCATCTTTTGTTTAAAAACAATCAACAACAAATCGCTACTGGTCAAAAAGATAAGTAATTTTACACAAAAATGGGGTAGCTGTTGGGGTTAAAGGATGGATACCCGGCCGTAGCAGCTCGATTAAAAAGCACTGAAACAGCCTTACGGCCTGTATCACCAATACTTACAGAAAATTGATTTACATATAAATTGATATGCTTTCGCATAACATCAGGTTCCATGGCTTGAGCGAAATTTTTAACATATGGCTCCGACGCATCGGGGTTTGCAAATGCATACTCAACACTTCTGCGGAGTAAACTATCCATCTCTGCTTTTACTTGCTGGGGCAAGCTACGCCGAATGGCAATGCCGCCAAGCGGAATGGGCAAGCCCGTTTGCTCTTCCCAAAAGTCGCCTAAATCTTTTATCAATCTTAGCCCTTTATCTTGGTATGTAAACCGATTCTCATGGATAATAACCCCAACATCTATTTCGTTCTCGAGCAAGGCCTCCTCCATATCAGAAAAAAGCAGTACTCGCTTATTTTCTGTATTTGGATATGCTAATGTGAAAAGCATATTGGCCGTAGTGTGAACACCAGGAATACCAACCTTAGCGTGGGCTACCTCATCGGGATATATCTTTTTTTTGGATATTACCAATGGGCCAACCCCTTCTCCTAAAGCCGATCCAGAATTTAGCAATTGATAATTCTTTGCGATAAGTGGATACAGGGCAAAACTAATCTTAACCACATCGGGCATAGCTTCTAATGCCAAGGTGTTTAACTCCTGAATGTCGGCTAAATGCGTATCGAAGGAATAGCCCTGAGCAGATATTCGTTTGTTTACCAGGGCATCAAAAATAAAAGTATCGTTGGGACAGGTAGAAAAGGCTAACGAGAGATTCATGGCAAACTGTTTAGAAATTGAAGCACAAAGCTACCCAAATTTTCAATGGCTAATGGTATTTCCCATAAATCTCTGTTTCGAGGTTCAACCCTATTTGAGATGGAGCGAATGGAAATGAATGGCACTTTGGCACATAAGCAGCTAAAAAATAGCGCTGCACCTTCCATCGTTTCAACATCGGGCGAGTAGAGCAACAAGTTGTTGTTAATAACGGGTAACGATCCACTTGCCATAGCCACCGTAATTCCTTTTACCTGTTTTGGCAACAGCTTGCTGACACTAAAATATTGCGGGATATGTTCACAAGTTAACCACCCTTCAGAAAAGGGGAACCCATTGGCATCGACAATCTTCTCAGAAAAAACCGTTTTAAACTGGCCATTATCATCCACTCCGTAATCGGCAAAAGTATCATGACTTACCAATACAATGTCGCCTAAATTTAACGATGGATTATAGGTTCCCGCAATGCCAACACCCACAACCAATGAGAAATTCTGGGAAGCCAAAACTGTTCCTAAGTGATATGCAGCTGGCGCAGCGCCAACACCTGTTACTAGCAACATAGCATCAACGCTGTTAGAAACCGGCAATCGGGTTGGAACACCAATTCCAACATGTGAATTGCCCAAAAGTGGCTCAACCTCTTTTACTGTTGCCGAAACGATTAGAATCATCGAATAGCTTAAACCTTAACTAAAGTTACTTTGCAGAAGGGTCGGCCTGATTTTTACGCATTCGCAGAAATAGGTCAACCGCATCGTATTTAAACGTAAGAGCTATACCAATAGTACGGTTGGAGTTGCGCTGGTCTGTAATATTGTCCACATCAATAATACCAAGGTCGTACCTTAAATCAAGACATATTAGCCCATACTTAGTATCATAAGCAGCACCAGCACCAACAGATAAACCCCAGTCTAGCACGGTGTAATGCTCGGTTAGCGGTTCGTTAAAATCATTGTAAACAACCTTAGCGTTTGTTCGAACATTGTTATAGGTTCCACCAGTTGCGTAAACCCTTGATAGTCCCAATGCCTTAAAAGATAACTTGGCCAACAAGGGGATACTTAAGTAGTTTACCCGCGTGGTGTTAAAATCGGTAGCTACACCTTTAGATATAAAGGTAAGCTCTGTTTCGAACGATAGCATGCTTGTTAAGCCTATTTCGCCAACCGCTCCAAGTTGAAATCCAGTTCTAGACTTAGTATTAACTCCCGTAGCATCCAAGTTTGATATTGTAGAGAAGGTGGTACCCACCTTGGGGCCAAGGTATGCAAATCCAATTTCATGCCCACGAATTGTAAAAAGCTGCGCCTTGGCAACTCCTACGCTAGCTATTAAAACTAGCACGCATAGAACTCTTTTCATAAATACAATTAGGTTTGATTTTAATAAGATGTAGGCAAATATATAAAAATATCATAGGTTGCATCGAACACTAATCGCCAAAAAAAGGGCGTTTGTCAAAATATAGGTCGAACCATATCGCCCATATTATTCAATTAGACAAGCAGTTATAGCATAGCATAAAATCACAGAATATTAATTATTTGTTTGAAGAAAAGTCATTTCTTAATACTTTTATGTTCTGAAACTAAAAAACCTGAATTAAAATGGGCAGTATAAACGGAATTCTAGATTTTATTAAACTTGTAGTGGTTACAACAGTAAGTCAACTTGTTTGGCTACTTGGCTTACTCTTTATCTTTGGTTTAATACTTTACATTTTTGCAAGATTCACTCGCATTACCTACGTAAAATCGGCTGGGCAAAAACTCGACATCATATTTACTGGATGGATTGGCACCCCTGTTCATGAACTGGGGCACGCCATATTCTGCATCATTTTTCGGCATAAAATTGTTGAAATGAAATTGTATCGCCCAAACGCCGAGGACGGAACTCTAGGATATGTTAATCACGCTTATAACCCACGAAGCACCTACCAAAAAATTGGCAACTTCTTTATTGGTGTGGGGCCCATAATATTTGGAGCGCTTATGCTGTATGCTGCTTTTTACTATTTGGTTCCGAATATGGATAGTATTTTTAGCAACATCGAATCGCACAGTCAGGCTCTTGTCAATAGCGTTCGCGGGCAATACAACGGCATTTTGGCATCGCTTTGGGGCACAACCAAGGCTACGCTTACAAATCTTTTTAACGCGAACAACTTCTCCGATTATAAGTTTTGGATTTTTTTATACCTAGCCATTTGCATCTCGTCGCATATGCAGCTTAGTCCGCCAGATATTAAGGGAGCTGCTGGTGGGCTAATTTC
>CAZTFJ010000282.1:0-4314 GCA_964612255.1 uncultured Rikenellaceae bacterium
AAGGCGTTGGTATCCTCATCAACTAGTTTTACAAGCTGATCCATATATTCCTTACCCTTATCGGCCCACTGCGAGAACTCCTCCCAGCGATCGTCCCAACCGGCTTTATGAGCCGATAGGTTAGCCACCATAGTACCTAGAGCTACGCCCATAGCACCCATAGCTGCCGATACCGATCCTCCTCCAGGAGCAGGCGACTCGGATGCAGTTTCCTCGGTAAAGCCCTTTACGGTCATGTCAACCAGTTTCTTCTGAGTGTCATCTTCTAGGATATACTCAATAATTTTCTTTTTGGGATCAAACGGATATAGTTCATCGAGCCCCATCGATTTTACGGCAATTTTTATAATTTCCGCATCGGAAATACCGGTAGAACGGTTCTGCTTGTGAAGGAAGTATTTGCCTGCATCGAGCATAGCCTGAAGCGGAACAACTCCGACTAACTCCGACCCAGTCACCCTAAGCCCACGCTCCTGAGCCTTTTTGCTAGCCTCCTCAAAAGCAATATGCATTGGGGTTATAGAGATATCGGTTAGGTTTATGGATATTTGCGCAATACCATACTCATCGATAAACCAGCCAATAGCCTTGCAGGCTTTTAATGCTCCGGGTGTCCAAATCTCATTGCCCTGCTCATCGAGTGCTTTTTTGCCGGTAATTGGATTACCTACGCGCTGTGGACGACCCTTTTCACGGATATCGAAAGCAATAGCATTGGCACGACGAGTTGAAGTTGTATTCAGGTTGATATTGTAAGCTACCAAGAAATTACGTGCACCTACAGCGGTAACGCCACTTTTGGAATTGAACTCGGCAGGACCAAAGTCGGGTTTCCATTGTGGGTCTTGCAACCTTTTAGGTAACGCCTCATACTCACCCTCCCTACAGTTGGCTAGGTTACGACGCTTCTCTTCGCGAGCAGCAAACTCGTAGCAAAATACGCCAATACCCAACTCTTCGCCAATGCGCTTGGCTAGCTTGTGCGCATACTCAACAGTTTCGTCCATTGTAATATTTGAAACGGGAACCAAGGGACATACATCGGTTGCACCAAAGCGTGGATGAGCTCCCTTATGCTTGCTCATATCGATAAGCTCAGCAGCTTTTTTTACAGCCCTAAAGGCTGCCTCACATACCTCGTTTGGTGTGCCTACCATGGTTACCACGGTGCGGTTGGTGGCTGCGCCGGGATCAACATCTATAAGTTGAACCCCCTCAACGGATTCTATCTCGTTGGTAATTTGCTTGATGATGTTTAAATCGCGTCCCTCGCTAAAGTTTGGAACACATTCGATAAGCTGTTTGGTTTTCATGATGATTTAAACGGGTTATTTATGTTAAGTGGAATTAATGATTGATTGATTGATTGATTGATTGTTTAGGGTTTAGCGTTTTTTGTTTAAAGTTTATAGTTTATAGTTTATAGTTTATAGTTTGGGCGAACCTTAAACCTTAAACCTTAAACCTTAAACCTTAAACCTTAAACATTGAACATTGAACATTGAACATTGAACATTGAACTTCGAACATTGAACTTCGAACATTGCTCCCCTTACTGCTGTGCAAAAACCTTCTTAAGTATCTCTGTAACTCGGGCAGCGGGATCCTTGCGGATTTTTGCTTCCTCGTTGGCTACGAGTATGAACAAACCGTCAATTGCTCTCTCGGTTATGTACTCATCTAGATTTGGGTTTACCTGCTCGCCACCAGTTAGCATTGTCACCCTATTATAATTGGTAACAATCGGATTCCAATAGCTGGTAACTTTCACCTTATTGATAGATTGTTTTACAATTGGGCTAAACTCACTCTTAAGCTGTGAGTAGGTTTTTTCTTTTAGGTAATTTGTTGCAGCATTGTCGCCCCCTTGTAAAATTCCCATTGCATCGGTTATGGTCATAGATGTGATGGCATCTTTAAAAATTGGGAATGCTTTTTTACTGGCATCCTCAGCAGCACGGTTTATGGATAGCACAAAATCATCAACAGGCTTCGATAAGCCTACTTTTTCCAACGTATTTTTCACCTTAATGGCCTCTTCGGGAAAAGGGATGCGAATTAAACTATTCTGATAAAATCCGTTTGTGCTTGATGCTTTTGATGCTGAGTTCTGTGCGCCAATGGCAAGAGCCTCCTTTAGTCCCTTCACAACATCGGCAGTTGTTAGCCCACCCTGTTGTTCAGGAAATAGTAACTCTGTAGGAAAATTAAATTGCCCACAACCAGCCATTACAAGAATTGCAAATGCTGCAAAAATTTGTAAAATTGATTTTTTCATCGATTAATTATTTTGATGATAAATTTATTTCGAAATTCAAACACGAGAATTTTACAAATCGATTTCTTTCCCATTTAGTATTACACGATCTACCATATTAGTGGTGTAAGCGTAGGGCATAAACTCGTATGTTGATATGGGTTTAGTTATAAATACATTGGCCACTTTACCTTTGGCTATACTGCCGTGCGTATCGCTAATGCCCATAGCGTAGGCAGAGTTTATGGTAACGGCATTAATGGCCTCCTCGGGTACAAGACGCATGATGATACATCCTAAGGACATAACGAATTTCATATCGCCACTGGGCGATGATCCAGGGTTAAAATCCGATGCCATAGCAAGCGGGAGCCCAGCATCTATCATCTTACGGGCTGGTGGATACTCCATACCCAAGAAAAATGCTGCCCCTGGCAGCAGGGTTGGCATGGTATCGGAATTGAGTAATGCCTTAATCTCATTGTCGCCTGTAAACTCTAGATGATCGACAGAAAGAGCGCCATATTTCACTCCAGTTTGAATACCACCTGAAAAGTCGAGCTCGTTGGCGTGTATTTTGCCCCTCATTCCGAACTTTATACCCGCCATAAGGATACGCTCGGTTTCCTCAACGGTAAAAAATCCCTTGTCGCAAAAAACATCAATATATTCGGCTAGCTCCTCAGAGGCAATTAGCGGAATCATCTCGTTGATAATTACATCGACATACTCGCCCTGACGCCCTTTGTACTCGGCAGGAACAGCATGGGCACCCAAAAAGGTAGATTTTATAGTAATAGGCGTGGTATCGCGCAGGCGTTTAATTACGCGTAGCATCTTAATTTCATCCTCAACGGTAAGTCCGTAACCACTTTTAATCTCCACAGCACCTGTTCCCAAAGCAATAATTTCGTTAATGCGCTGTAGCGACTGATTGTACAAATCGTCCTCGGAGGTATTATGCAGCAGCTTAGCCGAGTTTAGTATTCCCCCACCCCGCTTGGCAATCTCCTCGTACGACAGGCCACGAATCTTATCAACATACTCTATTTCGCGGCTGCCAGCATACACTAGGTGGGTGTGCGAATCGCAATACGATGGAAAAACCATACGTCCCTCGGCATCAATAACCTTAAAATCACTGCCAACTGCGGGTATATTCGCCATTGGGCCAAAATCTTGAATAATGCCATCGCTAATCAGCAGGAATGCATTATCGATAGTTTGGAGGTTTGCCATATCGGCACCAGCAACCCATTGGCGAGGTGAAGCCTCGGTTTGAATAAGTTGCTTGATATTTTTTATGAGTATAGCCATTTTGTTAGTTTTTTTGAAGCTACTAAGTTAGTTTATTTTGATATGAAAAGAAAAAGGGGCTATGGTTGACTCCTTTTCGAATCGAGCATTTTTTGTAGCGATAGCATCTCGTCGCGATACTGTGCCGCCTCAATAAAATCGAGTTTTTTGGCTGCAGCCTCCATCGATTTTTTGGCCTTGGCAATAGCCTTATCCAACGCATCGGGGCTCATTAACTTAACCACCGGATCGGCAGCAATATCGGTTTTATCGGGCTCAACATAGTATGGTTTGGGCTCGGCTTTGCGGCCAACACCTGCACCCAGTATAGACTTTTGTGCTTTAATAATTTGCTTTGGGGTAATTTTATTCTGCTCGTTGTAGCGAAGCTGCTTCTCCCGCCTGAGGTTAGTCTCGTCAATGGTAATTTGCATAGAGTTGGTAATCTTATCGGCATACATAATTACACGACCATTAAGATTACGAGCAGCACGACCAGCCGTTTGCGTAAGCGAACGAGCCGAACGCAAAAAACCCTCCTTATCGGCATCGATAATAGCCACCAGCGATACCTCGGGCAGGTCGAGCCCCTCGCGCAGTAGGTTTACACCCACCAGCACATCAAATTTACCATTGCGCAAATCCTCCATTATCTCAACACGTTCCAGCGTATCCACATCGGAATGTATATAACGGCAGCGGATATCGAGCCTTACAAGATATTTTACCAATTCCTCGGCCATTCGCTTGGTCAGGGTAGT
>CAZTFJ010000283.1:0-3450 GCA_964612255.1 uncultured Rikenellaceae bacterium
CGCTTTGCTTAGTGTCGAAAGGTTAAAGTTTAGTAGATACAAAGAGCTTAGCTGGCTCAGGTGTGGATCTTTTTGTGTGTGGATAATGTAATTGTAAGTACGCCAAGTAGCGCTGTGCTGAGCGTGCAAAGCTTTTGGCACTACAAAAATATCTTGTACAGCAATATCGTTGGGTAGTAATTTGTTGAGGCGGAAAATAAAATTATCGTCTAAATGGTGATCCGTTTCAAAATGGCAAAAGAACTGGCTGGCATGCACCAGGGCATCGGTTCGCCCACAACCCATACAGCTTGTTTTTTTGCCTAGCAATTGGCTTAAGCGCTCTTCTAAAACCTGCTGAACTGTAAGGGCTTTTGGTTGTCTTTGCCAGCCGCTGTAGCCATAACCGTTGTATGCTATTTGAGCAAAATACTTCAATTTGGGTGTGTTTTTAATTTTAGGCTTCAAAATAAGTGAAAATACAGCGAAACAGCTGTAGATTTGCAGCTCATATTTTTTGTAACTATGAAAAAATTGTTCGCCTCGCCCTACTTGGCATATATAGCGCTGGTTTTTGGGATTCTATGTATTGGCTTTTCGGCCATTTTTGTGAAGATAGCTAATGTGCCTGGTTCAGTATCTACCTTTTATAGAGTTTTTATTGCTGGGCTTGCTATTACACCAATATGGATTTACAAAGGCATGAAGGTGCCCGCAAAGCGCGATTTGGGACTAATCCTTATTGGTGCTGTTTTCTTTGCTTTCGATCTTTTTTTATGGAATACTGCAATTTTGCATACATCGGCGGCCACGGCAACGCTTTTGGCCAATAATGCTCCCGTTTGGGTTGGGCTTATTTCGTTAGTGATTTTCCGCGAACGTCTGGCGCCCAAGTTTTGGTATGGGCTTGTGCTAGCACTAATTGGTTTAAATATACTAATAGGTCTTGAGGCATGGAAAACTCTGAATTTTAACTATGGCGATATCCTTTCGATAGTTGCTGGGTTCTTTTATGCCTTGTACTTGCTGTTCACCTTCGACTCGCGCAAAAGGGTCGATACGGTGACTTTCATGACTTTTTCCATCTTTTTTATGGTAATCCTTTTATTCTTTGCCAATTGGCTTTTCGGGAATCCGTTTGTTGGCTACTCGGCTAGTACTTGGTCGGCACTAGTTGGGTTAGGATTAGTTTCGCATTTTGGTGGCTGGATATCTATTAATTACGCCTTGTGGCACCTTAAGGGTACAAACGTATCGGTAACGCTTTTGTCGCAATCGGTTGTCACTGCGCTATTGGCCATCCCCATTCTTGGCGAAGGGCTAAATATCAACCAAATTATTGGTGGTTTACTAGTACTTAGCGGTGTATATGTTGTGAATAGGCGGAACAGCTAGCTTAGGTGCCTTTTTAACATATTCAAAAGTTCGTTAGCATCAATTGGTTTTGTTATAATATCGTTGCATCCGGCCAACTTCACCTTTTCCGAGTCGGATGCAAAAGCATAGGCCGTTTGTGCTATTATTGGTATATCTGTATTAAATGTGCGAATTTGCTTTGTTGCCTCAATCCCGTTCATTTGGGGTAGTTTAATATCCATTAGCACAAGGTCTATATTCGAGTTCTCTTTACATTGCCAAACGGCCTCAACACCGTTATCAACAACAATTGTTTTTACATTAGTGCTCGATAGAACCTCGTTGATGTAAAATTGTACATGCTTATCATCCTCAACCAGCAGGATGGTTTTGTTGGCCCAATCGGCTTCTGTTGTTCTATTTTTGATGTTGGCTTTGTTAGTTGAACCTGCATTAATTATTGGGATAGACACGAAGAACTTTGAACCTTTACCCAGTTCCGATTCAACCCATATTTTACCTCCCATGAGTTCAACAAAACCTTTTGATATGGGAAGCCCCAGCCCAGTTCCCTTGCGACTATCCTCTATAGAACCTTCGACCTGATGAAAACGTTCGAAGACTTTCTGTTGATTCTCTCTACTTATACCAATACCAGTGTCGGAAACAGTTATTAGCAGTGTGTTTTCGTTCGATACTGAATAGTCCACTTCAATTTGTCCTGCTCTGGTAAATTTTATGGCATTAACTATTAGGTTTGTAACTATTTGCCTAATCTTAACTTCATCGCCAGTAATTCGGCTTTTATTGGTGGGGAGTTTATTAGTGACAAAAAGGCTTACTTTTTCCCTGTTAATAGTTGGCTTTAATGATGTTAGAATGCTTTCAATTGTATTGTTCACATCAAATTCGTTTGGCATAATGCTTATAAGCCCCGATTCAATTTTTGAGATGTCAACAATAACGTTTATAATTCCCAGTAAATGTTGGCTATTAGAGTTTATAATATCGATAAACTCTTTGCGTTTTTTATCTTCAATATTGTTACGTTCCAAAAGTTTAGAGAAACCGCAGATGGCATTCATTGGTGTTCGTATTTCATGGCTCATATTAGCCAGAAAGGCCGACTTCAGCTTGTCGCTCTCTTCGGCTTTGGCCTTGGCTTTTTTTAACTCATCGTTGAGTATTCGGTATTCGGAGTTCTGTTTTTCAATTTCAAGCGTTCTTTGCTCAAGCAACAGTTCGGCCCTTTTCCTATCGGTTATATCGGTTATTGTGCCTATATAGCCCAAAATTTTTTCGCCATTCATTTCCGGAACAGCGTTACCCATAACCCAAACAATAGAACCGTTGGGCTTTTTAAATCGATACTCGGCCTCGGATTGCACACCATTTGTGGTATGTTCATTCCAATTGCGTGAAACTTTATAGCGGTCGTCGGGGTGTAATGCTTTTAACCAACCATCGCCTATGGCCTCATCAAAGTTTAAGCCCGATAGCTCGCACCATTTGGGGTTAACATAGGTTGTGTATCCATCGGTGCGAGTTCTGAATATTCCCACAGGCGACATGCTGGCCAAATTCTTAAACAGCTGTTGGCTCTCGAGCAATGCTTTTTTCGATTTTTTTTGTTGCGTAATATCCTCAGAAAAACCGCAGATAAATTCCTCTTCGTCAATTTTTAGGTAAAAAGGTTTTATAGATTTGTTGAGTTGGCGCCCACCCTTGGTGTAGTGAATTGTTTCAAAGGCTGGGATGTCGTTATTCTTTAGCTCGTTGAAATGATCATCGAATCTACTCCCGTAGGTTGGGTCGAGACTTTTCATACCGCCCTCAAAAAGTTCTTGGCTTGAGTAACCTAAGTTATTTTGCGCGGCATTATTGGCATAAATGATTTTACCCTCTCTATTAATTAAATATACTTCCTGCCTTGCATTCTCAACCATAAAGCGAAACTTTACGAGCTCTTGCTCTGTTTGCCTGTATTGTTTTACAAGGCTTTCGAGGTTGTTGTTTACTGCCTTGAAATTTTCGTTGCTTTGCTTTAGCGATGCTGTTTTTGCTCGGATTTCGTGTCGAAGCAAAACAATAAAAATATAATTATAATTTAAGGAG
>CAZTFJ010000283.1:3460-4291 GCA_964612255.1 uncultured Rikenellaceae bacterium
CCAGCAATGGTTAGACTCAGGATTATTAGCCCTAGGGATAATACTAATTTTCCATATTTTTTTTGATTTTCTGGTCGTAACCATTTTTTTATACTTTTATAATATACCGATTCCGAATCGTTTTTCAAATCCATCATGTGGGTGTCGAACGCTTCAATAATCTTATCGTTTTGAGCTTGAGGAAAGGCAAAGAAAGTGTACGAAGGCCTTAATATAAGCGACGATGACCAGATGTTTTTACCTCTATCCTCAGAAAAGAAAAAGAAACGTGAAGCCACAAGGGCATCAACATCTTTGCTGTTAATTGCCATTACGGCTGTAGCATAATCGGGGAAGGGTAGTATCTCAAAATTTACATTAAATTTGGGTTTAACTTGCTGTTGCATAAACTTTTCCTGAATTGAACCTTGCAGTACAGCAACCCTTTTCCCCTTAAGGCTTTCAATCGATTCAAGCCTTGTGTTTACAGGGATAAAAATCTCGACCCAATCGTCAATCACAAATATTTGGTTAAGTTTAAATCGCTGGGCTCTCTCCTCGGAAAAGGAAACATCTAGCAAAACATCAATTTCAAAGTTTTCTAATCTTTCAATATTGTCTTGCCATGTTCCGTGCACGTATTCAACTTTCCACCCTTCGCGTTGCGCAATCTCATTCATAACATCCACTAGAATACCTTGGGGGTTGCCTTGCGCATCAACAAATACCTTAGGATGATTTTGGTAAATTCCAACTCGTATGGTGTTTGCTATGCTGGCTAGCGGGGCCAATAGTAATGCTGCACTGAGCGATATTATTAAAAATATCCTATGCCCACCTCGTATTAGTTTC
>CAZTFJ010000284.1:0-4276 GCA_964612255.1 uncultured Rikenellaceae bacterium
GGTAGAGCAAGTGGTTTTACCCAGTATTGTGCTAGGTGATAAGGAGTTTACTGATATGACAGTTTTTAGCACCGATTTGCAAGCAGTATCATCGCTTTACGAGCAAATGGCCGGGATTAAAATTGACGGGTTGTTAGGTTCCGATTTTTTGGTTGCCTATGATGCCATGGTCAATTTTCAGACATGTGAGATTATTCTCAACAAATCGAAAGAGATAAAGTGCAAGGAGTATTTAAGAAGGTTGTTTTTTTGCACATTCCTAGGTTTTATGGCATTTCTCAAAAAAAGTAATATATTTGCCCCACATTTTCAAAATAAACTAAAAGTAATCAATCGTTTAACACAAAGAACCAATGCAAAATAGAGGAGCGATAAGGTTTATTGCAATAGCATTGACGCTGGTATGTCTTTACCAGCTATCCTTTACCTGGTTTGCCAAGAGAACAGAAAAGGCGGCAGCTGAGTATGCCCAAGGCGATCCGAAAAAGGAAGCATTTTATCTTGATTCAGTTTCAAGCGAAACCGTTTACAACTTTTTATGGTTACGTAAGTACACCTACCGCGATGTGAAAGAGCGTGAGATCAACCTTGGTCTCGACCTTAAGGGTGGTATGGATGTTACCCTAGAGGTGTCGGTTGTTGATATTCTTCGTTCATTATCGGGTTACAGCAACGATAGCGCATTTGTGGCGGCTATTGATATGGCCAAAAAAATGACCCCTTCCGAAGATTTCATCACACGATTCGGCACGGCTTTCGAGACCATTGCTCCCAATGCTCGTTTGGCTTCAATCTTTAATACCGTTGAACTTCGCGATAGGGTTGACTTCAACTCAACCAACGAGCAGGTACTCGATGTTATTCGCGTTGAGGCCGAGAGTGCAATTGCAAACTCGTATAATATTATTCGTAATCGTATCGACCGTTTTGGTGTTGCTCAACCCAACGTTCAACGATTAGAAGGATCGGGTAGAATTATTGTTCAGCTTCCTGGCGTGAAGGAGCCCGAGCGTGTTCGCAAGCTGCTTCAGGGAACTGCCAGCCTTGAGTTTTGGGAAACTTACGAGAACTCAGAAATATTCCCTCACCTGCAAACTGCTAACGCAAAAATTAAAGAGCTAAAAGATGCTGAGGCTGCTCTGTCGAAAGATGCTGAAGTTGAGCCTACTGAAGAGGCTCCAGCTGCGGACCAAGCTGAAGAAGTAGCCGAAGGCGAATCAGCCGAAGACGAACTGCTTGAGATGCTCGAGGCCGAAGGCGATTCAACTCAGGTTGATAATGCCCAGTGGGAAAAAGAGTATCCACTTTTTGCAGTCTTAAGTCCTAATACAAATCAGCAAGGACAAGTAATGCGTGGTCCAGTAGTGGGTTATTCTCACTACCGCGATACGGCACAAGTGAATACATATTTAAAAATGCCTCAGGTAAAGCAACTTCTTCCTCGCAACCTTAGGTTGCTTTGGTCGGAAAAGCCAATTGCTTGGGACGAAACCGAAAGCATTTTTGAACTCGTTGCCATTAAAGTAACCAGCCGCGATGGTAACCCACCACTCGATGGAGGTTATGTTACCGATGCCCGCGATGACTTTAGCCAAACCGGAGGCGACGCTGAAGTATCGATGAGTATGAATGCCGAAGGGGCAAAAATTTGGGCACGACTTACTGCCGATAACATTGGCAAATCAGTAGCCATTGTGCTCGACGATTACGTGTACTCTTATCCTACCGTAAACCAAGAAATTCGTGGCGGACGTTCCTCTATTACTGGTAACTTTACTATTAACGAGGCAAAAGACTTAGCCAACGTGCTTAAGTCGGGTAAACTGCCAGCACCTGCTAAAATTATGCAGGAAGAGATTGTTGGCCCATCACTCGGACAGGAAGCTATCGATTCGGGCTTGCGCTCATTTATTCTTAGCTTCGTAGTGGTTCTTATATTTATGGTTTTCTACTATAGCCATCGTGGTGGCCTTGTTGCCGACATTGCGCTAGTAGCTAACCTATTCTTTATATTTGGAGTACTTGCATCGTTTGGAGCAACTCTAACATTACCCGGTATTGCTGGTATTGTGCTTACCATTGGTATGTCGGTTGATGCCAACGTGCTGATTTTTGAGCGTATCCGCGAAGAGCTAAAAGCTGGTAAGGGAATTGGACTGGCAATATCCGATGGTTATAAAAACGCTTACTCTGCAATTATAGATGGTAACGTAACAACGCTGCTAACAGGTGTAATCCTTTACATGTTTGGTTCAGGTCCAATCCGTGGATTTGCAACTACCCTTGTAATTGGTATTATCACTTCGCTATTCAGCGCGCTGTTCTTAACCCGCTTGATAATTCACTTCATGCAGCAGCGTAAGTACAAAATCACCTTCTCAAACAGAATTAGCGAAGGGGCTTTCAAAAACAGTAAATTCAATTTTATTGGTGCACGTAAAATGTCGTACTTTATTTCGTTTGCACTTATTGTTTTGGCCATTGGTTCCTTGTCTGTTCGTGGGCTTAACTTCGGTATCGACTTCGCCGGGGGACGTACATTCGTTGTTCGTTTCCAAGATGATGTATCTACTGTTGATGTTGCCAACGATTTAAGCACTGTATTTGGTCAGGCCCCTGAGGTTAAAACTTATGGCGATGCCAACCAGGTTAAAATTACAACTAAGTACCGTATTGAGGACGAAGGCGATAACGTGGATAACGAGATTGACTCGTTACTACACGTTGGGTTAAGCTCATATTTGCCCGATGGCACCGATTTAAGCCAGTTCAGAACCGATTATAAGCAGAGTAGTATGAAGGTAGGGCCTACCATTGCGCACGACTTGCGTCAGGAAGCTTTTATTGCCCTATTCTTTGCCCTATTGGCCATATTCTTATACATTTTAATTCGATTTAAGAACTGGTCGTATGGTACGGGTGCGGTGCTAGCGCTATTCCACGATACTGTAATTGTTGTGGGTATATTCTCGTTGCTTTACAACCGTATGCCATTTAGCTTAGAAATTGATCAGGCTTTTATTGCCGCAATCCTAACAATTATTGGTTACTCAATAAACGACTCGGTGGTAATCTTCGACCGTATTCGCGAATACATTGGCTTGTATCCTAAGCGCGATATGCAGCAAACAATGAATAATGCTTTGAACGATACATTAAGCCGTACTTTCTCAACTTCATTTAGTACACTGGTAGTACTAATACCTATCTTCTTCTTTGGAGGTGAAAGTATTCGTGGTTTTATTTTCGGACTTATTATTGGTGTTCTAGTTGGTACATATTCATCGCTATTTGTAGCATCGCCTGTTGCTTTCGATATTAAAAACTGGGCTGCTAAAAGAGCCGAGAAGAAAGCTGCTTTGGCAAAAGCACACAAACCTTCTAAAAAGAAAAAATAGCATAATCTAAATACTTAAAAAAATCCTGCAGCAAACCTGCAGGATTTTTTTTGTAGTTTTACGTCAAAATAAAAACTAAACACAATGCTTCTGTTTATTGGTGGGGCCGAAATTATTTTAATTGTATTTGTTGTACTGCTTTTGTTTGGTGCTAAAAAAATCCCCGAGGTTGCACGTGCTATGGGTAAGGGGTATCGCGAGTTTCAGAAAGCAACGGAGGATATCAAAAGAGAAATTTCCGACTTTGATACCGATACTTCTTTAAAACAAAGCAAAAATAAGCAGTCAAACCCATCTTCAAACAACAATACTGAAAATCAGCACGAAAAATAGTTGTTGCCTAATGCTATTTGATATTTAAAGCGTATCTTTGCAGCCATTTTTATCTGTATTAATATTTATTTAAGGAGTTCTTAACAAGTACATTGTAAATGAAGGAAAGAGAAAAATTCGGAAAGAAACCCGTGAGGCGGAGTAAGTCCGACGACCAAGAGCCAGCCAGAGTATATAAACCTCGAACAGCTAGGCCGCTATCAACAAAGCCCGCAAGGGAGAATTCACAGGAGAGCAACGATGACTCTCAGACCAAACCTACCGAAAGGAGATCAAAACCAAACTTTAGCGAAAAGCCCGATAGAGCTACACGTCAACGTGGTAGCCGGCAATCAAACAGAGACGAAAGCAATAGTGATTCGTCGAAAACCTATATGCCTCGTACTTTTAAAACTAAACGTACTCAAGTAGATAAGCCTAAGCAACGCGAGCAATCTAATGAAAACCCTGAATCGGGAAGCATAAACCGTGAGGGCGAAAACAGAAAGAAGAGCTATTACGAGGACAAGTATTCTAAACCAAGATACGAGAAACCAAGAACGGAT
>CAZTFJ010000285.1:0-280 GCA_964612255.1 uncultured Rikenellaceae bacterium
CACTAGTATTTGGACTAGCCCACCTAGGATGCGAGTTAGGCTCCACTCTGGTACTTTTTAAAATGCCACCAGCCACATCTGCTCCACCAACATAGCTTAATAATTCTTGCCATTCGGCATCTAATGGAATATGCCAACCAGCAGGACACAACCCTCTTGCGTCGGTTACAGCATGCGCATTATACAATGCCCCATAAGCTGTAAGCATACTATATTCATTGTCAATTCCCTGAAGGTTATCGAAAGGGTAAACAGAATACGATGCACCCCCTGCAGTACT
>CAZTFJ010000285.1:295-4218 GCA_964612255.1 uncultured Rikenellaceae bacterium
AAAAGTGGTAACCCTTAAGTTTTGTGCCATCCACTCCTGGTTACCAATAACTACTGTTGGGTATACATACCCATCTATATCGGTAACAGTTGTGGCGCTAGGCGCGTTAATTATTGTATGTGAAGGAGAACTTTCGTTACCCCACGTATCGGTTGAAGTAACATAAAACTGGTAATGCTGATGGTTATTTAGCCCTTGTACTGTAAACACAGTATCAACTGGGCTAGTCACGTTAATAGACCCCACAAAGGCACCATCCTGATAAATATTATACTTGCTGATATCCGCAATCCTTTCGGAACTCCACTTTAGGGTAATGCTTCCATCGCCCGGTTCAGCTACTAGAGTTTGTGGAGCATGGTAATTTGCATAAAGTTGTAAAATTTCCGATTGATCTATGGCTCTACTGTAAACCCTTTGGTCATCAACAAATCCATTAAAATAGTAATCGATGTAATCATTCTTTCCAATGTAATGATCATAGGTGTTTGACACCAAGCCATTAGCCCAACTTGCAGATGCGTTATCAAGTTCCCCATTTATGTATACTGACATTACACCATCTTTCCACGTTGCCAAAACATATGACCATTTATTTGCAGGAATAGATTTTTCTGTATCAAATAACGCTTCGCTAGTTCCATCACCCAGATGCCAACGGATTTTATCGTTCATTAGGGTAAGCAACCATCCGGCACGGTTCCATCCTCCACCTTTGCTACTAATAGTTTGCTGCTCAATATTGACCTGCGAAGGGTTAATCCATACGCTAACAGAAATTTCACCAGTAAAATCTAATGATGTTGAGTGCGGGATTTGAATGTAGGTATCTACGCCATTAAGAGCAACAGCACTATTCTCGATATTATATCGATCTGCCGCTGGAGATACGTTCGAAAAAGTTGGACTATTTCCATTGCCACTTTCATCATCGGTATTGCTGTTAAAAGGATAGAATGCTTGTAAACTGCCATTAAGATTATCCCAATTCCCTTCTGAGTAGTATGTGCCAACTTCGGCATCGGTTAGGGCGTAGTTGAAAATTTTCAGATCATCCATCTTGCCTATGTGGGTTCTATCTTCCAATTGGCTTCGGCCAATGTAAAAATCGGTTGATGGATTAGCAACGCTAATATCTAAGGTTGTATTTTCTACTGGTTGTCCATTGATATAAAGAACTAAACTTGTTGCCTCACGCTTAAGCACAAGGTAATACCACGCGTCACTATCCCAAGAGCTAAAGGCAGGCTTCCATTCAAAATCCCATACAGATGAGCCCTCAGCATTTGCCCAAATGGTGAGCCTACGATCTTGGTCATGGTTATACTCAAGGGCAATACCCTCATAGTCGTTTCTGCCTAATAGTCCGTTATGCCACCTATCTAAATCGCTTAGGGTAAACCAAAAACCAATGGTAAAATCGTTTGTGCCAAACGACATCACCTCGCTTGATGGAACTGAAATGGGGTTGGCCCCATCAAAAAGTAAAGCATTCCCCGCCTCGCCAAAGCGATTAGCTGTGGGTATAAAGTTAGCCGATGTGCCATGATTTGCATTGGTAGTTTGGTCGTTGGCATCGCCATTAAGTGGATAGTGAGCAACGAGTTCATTTGCTGGAAGGGCTTCATCTTTTATACAGCGAACCGAGTATCCCCACCCCTTTCCATAATCTAATCTATTAACACTGGTTGCGTTATAATCTATTCTTCGAACCCAAGCATAACCATTAGTGGTATTTTCTGTTGATGTCCAAAGATAATTATACCCTCCCAGGCTATAAAAAGAATCATTGGGATCGTAAACCCCAGCTGGCACAGCAGAAAAGCCAGTTGAATTATTATTGGCCAAATCGTTACCCGGAGCCCCCACAATATCGGAGTAATCCCAATAGCTATTAGCCGCCAAGGCGTTTGCTGTAATTCCTTGGGTTGCAACAAAATCAGTTAAAACGGTGTAATCCTCATCAGAGGGTATATGCCATCCCACTGGGCAAAGCCCCCGGCTATCATCTACCGCATACCAGTTATATAACGCACCATAAATATTTCCATTAGAGGCCTGATCGTTTCCGTACCACTTGTATGCGCCAGTAGTCAACTCTACCCAACTAGTAGGCGAGTCAATGGGATCACCATTTCGGTATTTGGTTACACGCAGGTTTTCAACCATCCACTCCTGCTCACCAATTACAACAGTAGAGTAGGCATTCCCATCAATATCACTTACACCCTTTTGAACAATATCAAAACCCGAGATACTTTTATATTCTGTATTCTGTGCTGATTGGTTCTCTGGAATTCCAATACTAACTTCCGATATAATATTATCATAATGTAATGCGAGGTAATGCAAATTACCATTTGAGCGTATATTCAGCTTGGTGCTGTTGCCAGTGTTTCTATTTGCCAAAGAAAACTCTAACCCATTTTTTTCATTATTAGAATTCTTGAAAGCAAAAAAAGGGCTAGCACTACTTGTTGATGCGCCAAAAGCAATAACAAAACCAAGTAAAAGAGAGGTAAAGTTCTTTATCATAATTCAAAAGATTATCATACAAAAACATCATTATAATTAGATTCCAGATTGAGAGGCTTTTAAAAAACATAACACCATAAAGCCAATCAAACATAATACACTGACATACTGAAATTTACAAAATCAACACGCCCTATGTAAAATTATCAAAAAAAACTAGTACAAAGCAAATAAAAAGGGAATTAATTTACAGCCATTTGACTAACAATAGCGACCTGTACATGATTAGGTTATGCTGAGTGTGGAATATGCAATAATATAACTGAAGAGTAACCAAAACATTAAATCAAAAGATTTATATCCAGAAGTACTTTCGATTGAGTTTGACACACAACGAACAATCAATTAAAATACATTAACTTACGCACGTTAAACCATTTTCTATTTCAATAAAAAACCCACACCTAAAAAAGATGTGGGTTACTTGCATTTTTAAAATAGGCCTACAACACCTCTTGCTCAACAAACCGTTCAAGCGACTCTACACCTATACGTTTAGCAATAATTTTCTTGTCCTCATCGAGTACGTACATTACCGGAGTGCTGTAAATATCATACAATTTATGGTATTGCGAAACTCGGGTTGGATCCCAAACGTTAATCCAGTTCAGCTCATTTTTATCTACATATTCCTTCCACTTATCCATTTCGCCCTGAGTGTAAACAGCCACAACGGCCATCCCCTTACTTTTATACTTATTGTATATATCGCGAAGTTGAGGAGTTGCTTTTTTGCAATGGCTACATGAGGGCTCCCAAAAATACACTACGGTAACCTTAGCTTTTATCTTATGTAGTTCCTGAACGCCCCCTTCAATTGTGCTCATCCTAAAATTTGGAGCCTTTTGTCCAATAAGATTTGGCTTAAGGTTTGTAACTCGCTCCTGAATTTTAGCCTTTGTTTCCTCGGTTATCCAAGGCGTTTGACCAGCAAGAAAATACTTCTCGGCAATATGAACAAAAACAGCATCCATACCCATTATGGATGAGTTTGAAAACTTGGAGAAAAGATGTGTTATTACAAAACGATACATCTCGTCGTTTGCACGCGATTTCTCAATTAATTTATCAGCATAAGTTATTACAGTATCTGCCTGCGGAATAAGCACCCTATCGAAATAGTTATCTATTCGACCCATGAAAAATGGAGTGCGAATTAAACCGGGCTGGGCAAAATCGATATTATCGAAATAATGCTCCTGGTTATACCTAATGCCATTAATCCATCTTAGCGAATCGGCATTTGGAGCATCGTCGGGGATATTAAAGTCGGGGAACTCAATAGGCCTTAGAGTATTTATAATTGCAGCAAGCATAGTCTCCGGATTTCGCTCAATCGTTTCATCCCATTTAGCCTTCACCTCTGCATCAAGCGCTTCAATCTTTTT
>CAZTFJ010000286.1:0-459 GCA_964612255.1 uncultured Rikenellaceae bacterium
CTGGGCTTATTATTGCATTGCCATTGTTCTTAGTTTCATGCTTAGACGATCCTGAGCCATATTATCAGGGTGAGTTACCAACATCACCTGTAAATCTGGCTCCGTTTAATACCGAGTTCGACGATTACAACTCAACTGCACCCACTTTAGGTAGCTTAATTCCTTTCTGTTTTTCCACAAACAGGCAATCTAGTGGCGAGAATTTCGACATTATTTACCAACCTATGACTGTTATGTTTTCGCAAATATCTGGCGAACTAGCCATAATTAAGGGCTACTCTTCGTGGTCGGTTTATCAACCAACCCTAGATGTTTTAAATCAGGCAGTTGAAAAGGTGAATACCCTGGGCAACGAGTTTGGGCCATACTTGTTACTTAACCCCGAAAAGAAAACTACAAACGAAGATTTTTTATTGCTTTATCAACTGCATGTGATTTTAAATCACTTGCATCAAGATA
>CAZTFJ010000286.1:505-4217 GCA_964612255.1 uncultured Rikenellaceae bacterium
CCACCGATGTTAATGGGAAGTTTCAGGTGGGCTATACTCACAATGTAAACTCAACGGAATTTATTGAGGGGACACCTATTGCCGCCTTGGCTTCGGATTATAACGATTTGTACCCATCGTTTAACAACGATTTTTCAGAATTTTATCTATGCTCCGATCGAGAAAATGATATTTTCAATATCTATTACACTCCATTTGAAATTTCAGAAGGTGGATTTGTTGCAACGCTTGAAAATATTACTGAGATGGAACTGACAAAGGTTGATGTTCTATCGAGTAGCTACGACGATAAGTGCCCATTTATACTCGGTAACACAATGGTGTTTACATCTAACAGGCCTGGTGGTGAGGGTGGTTACGACCTTTACTACTCAAAGTACGAGAACAATCAGTGGTCTGCTCCCGTAAACTTTGGCCCCACAATCAACTCACCCGACGATGAATATCGTCCCATTTTAATTGAAGAGTATATCGATTTGGATAGATATATGCTAATCTTCTCCTCAAACCGATCGGGCGGCAAGGGTGGTTACGACCTTTACTTTGTTGGTGTTGACAAGTAATCTAAAAAGAAACCGATATGAAAAATTTACTTCTAACCGCATTAATCCTCCCCACAATGCTTTTGGGCAGTTGCAAAAAGGATGATCCTATGCCCAACCTTACCCCCAAGGTAATTGAGCTAACTACGAAATCGGCTCAGGTGATTTCAAATAGCAATGCCTTTGGCATTGAACTATTCACCAAAACTGCCGCGGAGGAGCCTCAAAACCTGATGCTATCGCCTCTTAGCGCCAGCACTGCACTCACCATGCTGCTTAATGGTTGTGGAGGTAACACCTACACCCAGCTCAAGAGCACGTTGGAGTATCCCAACGATATGACCATCGACGAGGTGAATGAGGCCTATAAAAGTTTGGTAAATCAGCTGCTGGGAGCCGACCCAAAGGTTAAGTTGGCCCTGGCCAACGCCATTTTCTATCGCAACGGGTTCTCCGTTAAGCCTTCATTCCTTAATGCAATGGGCACCAATTTCGATGCTCTAATTCAGGGGCTCGACTTTGGATCGCCATCGGCGCTTACTACAATTAACAAGTGGGCCAGCGATAATACCTTTGGGAAGATTCCCAAGGTTCTTGATGGTATTTCTGGCAATGCAGTGATGTTCCTTATGAATGCCCTATACTTTAAGGGCGATTGGAGTTACCAGTTCGATAAGAACTTAACCGCGAATCTCCCCTTTAATCTCGATAACGGCACGTCGGTTGACGTGAGTACCATGACCGGAGAGGTTGGCGCTCGCATTGCTTATGGTAGTAGTTACAGTGCCATTGAGTTACCCTACGGAAGAACCAACTTCACCATGGTAGTAATAGTGCCCACCAACACCCTGGCCAGCTTCAACGAGTCCTTTACTGGCAGCGTGTGGTCCGATATCACTATGTCGCTTGACGCCGTTACAGAGTTTGGGAACGTAAATGTTTTTATGCCAAAGTTTAAGTTTTCGTACGAGAAAGTGCTCAACGATCAGCTTACCAGCATGGGTATGGCAGATGCTTTTGAGCCTACTCTTGCCGATTTATCGGGTATTGCCGATGCATCAATATTTGTAAGCTTTGTAAAGCAAAATACCTTTGTTGATGTGAACGAAGAGGGTACCGAGGCTGCTGCTGTAACAACAATAGGTGTAGATCTCACTGCTGCTCCAGAACCCAAAATATTTAGGGCAGATAAACCCTTTGTGTTTGCCATTCGCGAGCGCACCACCAATACGTTAATGTTTATTGGGCAGGTTACCGACCCAAGATAAAATTGTTTTTGGTTATGCTTAATGTACTAATTGGTGGAAAACAAAATTAAATCGGGCCAATAAGAGTTATATTTATGGTTTCGATTTAACGCAATGGCTTTGAGTAAACGGGATATTAAAAATTTATCGGACAAGGAGCTGATTGATGGTTGCCTAAAGGCTAAGCCAAAATTTCAGGAAGCCCTTTATAAGAGATACTTCTCTTTTGCTATGTCCATTGCCATTCGTTACTTCCCCAACCAGAGCGAGGCTATGGCTGTTGTAAACGACAGCTATGTTAAGATATTCGAGGGGCTCTCTGAGTATAATGTGGACAAGCCATTAAAGCCCTGGTTTGCAAGGATATTAGTTAATACCGCTATCGATACCTTAAGGCGGAATAAGAGGCATTCTTTTGCCCTAAATGTTGATGATATAGATTTAAGCAACGAAGCAGAACCAGATGTTGAACAATCGCTTAGTGCCAATGATATTATTGTGCTATTTGCTAAGTTGCCCGAAGTGTATCGAGTAACCTTTAACCTTTACGAGATAGAGGGGTACTCGCATGAGGAAATTGGAGAGATGCTCGGGGTGGCCACATCAACATCGCGATCGAATTTGACTAGAGCCAAAAAGATGATTCAAAAGCTATATAAGCAGCATATTAACTCTGAAAAAAAGTGCCATGAAAGGGTTTGATAGAGATTTTTCAGATAGAGTAAAAAACGCTTTTGGCGATTACAATGCCGACCATTTGGCCGATGCTGGGTGGAATGCTTTTGTTCAAAATCAAAAAAGGTCGCGAGGCTTCCTGCTCTATTTGCCCTTTTGGGCAAAGGCAGCTTCGGTAGCAATTCTTCTATCGTTGGGTGGTTACTTAACTTTTAGGGTGTTGAGCCCCAGTATGCATCAAAATATAGTGGTGGAAACTCAGGTGCGTGAAAAAGGCAAATACCTACCCCTAAAAAACCTTGAAGAGATAAAACCATTACCAGCATCTCAAGCTGCAGCCCCCAGAAAACAGCCAGTAGCAGCAAAAACTCCAAGGGTAAATAAGGTTTTTACAGAGAGTAATCCTGTTTCAGCGCTTGTGTTACCGGATTCTGTTCAGGTGAACGAAACAGATACCTTACAGCTAGCACAGGCAGACAAATACGTGCAAATTAGCACCGCATTGGATGAGTGTGAGAATCAGGATCAGACCCAAATTCACACATCTGATTCGGTAGATGAAAATGAAAAAGATGTTAAGGTTGTTATTTCTCCTGAGCCACTGGTAGAGCCCCTGGCTCAAGTACCTAAAGCACCTAGTACAAAATTAGCGGCTGGACTTTCTGGAATGTTGGCGGCTGTTGAAAACCTAATCTCCGATGCCCCAGGTGTTTCTATTGGGCTGTATGCAGAGCACAAACTCGCTAATAATCTATATATCAGACCGGGCTTGGCTTTGGCAAAGCACAACTATGGTTTGCAAGCATTTAATTCGGTAAATACCGATTTGATGTACGATGGGCTTACATCGGCTAGCCAAAACGAGTATTCGTCCCCAACAGTTTTGTACAACAATCGCCTTGAACTTGTGGCAATGGAAATACCCATAAATTTTGTATACAAAGTGTTAGACAGGAGAAATTCGAATATCTTTATTTCAGCGGGAGCCTCATCGCTTATTTATTTAAGCCAGAAATTTACAGGAACAAATCGTTACTCCGAGAAAATAATCGACTTCGCTTCAGAATCATCTAACTTCGTTTTTAATACTACAACTACCCAGGTGAGCAATGAGTTTAGTACCTTTAGTCGAGCCGATTTTTTCGGATTATTAAACCTATCGGCTGGCTACACCTACTCATTTAGTAGTACCTCTGCCATGTCTGTAGAACCGTTTGTGCAGCTTCCCTTACGCAGAATAACCAGCAA
>CAZTFJ010000287.1:0-4215 GCA_964612255.1 uncultured Rikenellaceae bacterium
ATGTTTCAATATTGTACCTACGCAAAAGTTCAATAATGCCATCGGGTGTAGCCGATACAAAGGCGGGTAACCCAATAACCATACGTCCCACGTTAACCGGATGAAAACCATCAACATCTTTTTTGGGGTCGATGGCCTCAATTACTTTCTGGTCGGAAATATGCTTGGGCAATGGCATTTGCACAATAAAGCCATCAACCTCGGGATTGCTATTTAGCTTCTGCACCTCGGCTAGCAACTCCTCCTCGGTTATATCCTCGTTAAAGCGCAACACCTCGCTACGGAAACCAACCTGGGCGCATGCTTTCTCTTTATGCCCCACATAGGTTTCGCTGGCGCCATCGTTACCAACAAGTATGGCCACCAGGTAAGGAATTTTGCCACCATTGGCTTTGATTTGCGATACCTCTTCGGCAATCTCTTGCTTTACCTTATCGGCAATCATCTTACCATCAAGTAATTGCATAACTAAACTTTTTTATTATTTTATTCTGATGATATTTTATCTGCGGGGCATATTGGCCATCATACGGCCTAACTTTTTGCCACCCCCACCCGATACCATTTTCATCATCTTGCGCATTTCATCAAACTGCTTAATTAAACGGTTAACCTCCTGAATAGATGTTCCACTACCATCGGCAATGCGCTTGCGACGCGAACCGTTAAGCAGAGTTGGATTTTCGCGCTCAACAGGGGTCATAGAATGAATTATGGCTTCTACACCTTTAAAAGCATCGTCGTCAATATCAATGTCTTTCATCATCTTGCCCATACCGGGGATCATACCAGCTAGGTCTTTAAGGTTACCCATTTTTTTAACCTGACCAATTTGCGACAGAAAATCGTTGAAGTTGAACTGGTTCTTGGCTATCTTCTTCTGCAATTTACGAGCCTCCTCGGCATCGTACTGCTCCTGTGCACGCTCTACCAACGAAACCACATCGCCCATACCAAGAATACGGTCGGCCATCCTATCGGGGTGGAAAACATCCAAGGCCTCCATTTTCTCGCCCGCGCTAATAAACTTAATGGGCTTATCAACAACTGCTCTGATAGATAGTGCTGCCCCACCACGTGTATCGCCATCGAGTTTAGTTAGCACTACGCCATTAAAGTTAAGCCTGTCGTTAAATTCCTTGGCGGTATTCACGGCATCCTGACCGGTCATTGAATCTACCACAAAAAGAATTTCGTTAGGGTCAACAGCCTTTTTTATGGCGGCTACCTCTTTCATCATCTCCTCATCAACAGCCAAACGCCCCGCGGTATCAATAATTACCACGTCATGCTTATTCTGCTTGGCATGCTTAATGGCATCCTTTGCAATGGATACGGGATCTTTGCTGCCCTCTACGGTGTATACAGGCACTTTTATTTGCTCACCAAGTACCTTGAGCTGATCGATAGCCGCAGGACGATACACATCGCCTGCTACCAATAACGGGTTTTTACTTTTTTTACTCTTTAGATGATTTGCCAATTTTCCGGTAAATGTAGTTTTACCAGAACCTTGCAAACCGGCAATTAGGATTACAGATGGATTGCCTCCAAGGTTAATATCCTCGGCTTTACCCCCCATAAGCTGGGCCAACTCGTCATGCACAACCTTTACAATAAGTTGCCCAGGTTTAAGCGAGTTTAGCACATCCATACCCAGCGCTTTGCGCTTCACCTCGTCGGTAAATTGCTTGGCAATTTTATAGTTTACGTCGGCATCGAGAAGGGCTTTACGAACATCCTTGAGCGTTTCCGCCACGTTTATCTCACTAATTTTACCTTCGCCCTTAATAAGCTTGAATGACCTCTCGAGTCTTTCCGTTAAATTATCGAACATACTGTATTGTTGATTTGTAGATGAAAACCAGTTTTTACCAGCGCAAATATAACAAAAAACCACTAATTAGGTAAATGAAACGCGAAACCTAATTAGTGGGTATTCTGTGACGAATGAATGTGTCTAACGCTTGCTACCAAATAGCGTATTATAATCGAGGTAGTAAAGCATCCGTAAAGAAATGCTGTTACCTTTTCCGGTATTCCAAAGGTCTTGCACATTATCGAAATATGGGCTACGAACATGCGAGTTTCGGGTCTCAATTACATTTTTCCATACCACAGAAAGAACGCTTCCTGGGGCAAAATGCCACTCGTAGGTAAGATCGATATTGAAAAGGTTGTAGTTTATATTCCCATCGAAGTTGGTGTTATCCATCTGCTGCGACAGGGTTCCATCGTTGTTTAGCAAATGGTAGCTAGAGTAATCGAGCCATCGCCAGTAATGCCTTAGCCTAATGTTTAGGAATGAGTTGGCGTTAAACGTATAGAGAGCGCTTAGCGTGTTGGTTAGCGTAGATACATCGCGAAGCCCCATATAAATATCATTATCAGAATCGGATTTACCCACAAACCCAATATCGTTTCTTTTGAACTCTTGTTCAATACGATATATCATAAGAAAACTGTTGCTAAACCTAACCCGGGGCGAAAGGCTAACCTCAAGTTCATCCATACCCATCGATACTGCTCTCCAGTAGCTGATATCGGTATCAAGGGCAATGGTTTTGCGGTAGTCCGACGATGTTCTGAAACTTCCTCCAAGCCTACGAGGTTTAATCACCATTCTACCTGGCACTCTAGGTTCATCGTAGTCGTGAGTTTCGCGAGGATCCATCCAAAAATTACCATTAATATAAAGATATGATTTTGCAAAAGTTGTTCGGAAATTCACATAGAAATGCGATGAATTATAAACCATAGGGTTATGGAGAGTTCTGTATGAACCACCAATCCAGCTACTCCAGTTCAGTAGTTTCCAAAATGGCTTGTAAACTCTATAACCAACTCCTCCACCATTGCTAAATTCGTTTGCTTTTTGAATAAAACCCATATCGTTTGGGTTGTAGTTCTCGCTCTCGGTGTTGGTCCAAAACTCGTATAGCAAATTGCCCGATGTTTTATTGAAACCCAAATTGTACTTGTAACCCAAATCAACCTCATCTTCATAAATTTGACTGAGGATTGCCTTACCATAGAGGGCGTAATTGTTCTGCTTATCGCGGAATACAAAATCGGTGGCAGTTACGTTTGATGTATACTTTGAACTTGGAATTATTAGGTTAGTATTGGCTAAGCTTACATAGGAGTTATTCCGTAAGGTTTGGTCGAGCACCATCATGTTGTAGTTGGTAAAACCTTGGGTTAAAAATGTACGTTCAGCATTGGTAACTGTATCTTCAATAGTTGCATAAGTATTGGATGTCATAGCGTTTAAAAAACCTATCCCTAAGCCCGATGAAGTACGCCCCGAAATTTTTGTAGCGTTTATCATTGATGTTTCCTGAGGATTAGAAATTACCGTTTCATTCTCAAGCAGATTATCCGATGCATTGCCATAGCCCTTTGGGCGAGTTCCAATTCTTCGGGAGTAGAATATCCCTCCTTTATCAAACAAATCCATTCCCTCGTTAAAGAAGGGGCGCTGCTCACCATACTTTACCTCGTAGGGCGAAATATTTAGAACTTTATCGTCGGATTTTACCTGTCCAAAATCAGGAATCAGGGTCATATCAAGCGTAAAACTCTCTGTAATACCGAGCTGCACATCCATTCCACCATTTAGCTGCCAGTTGAGCCCCTTGTTATCGGGATGCTTATCTATATAACCTGAAATGTAAGGACTGAACGATAGGCGTATAGGTGTATTAATATCCCTAACGCCTTTCAGTTCGCCCGATTGGTTAACAATACCCGACACGGAATTATCAATAGGATTCCACGAACTCCACTCGTTGTATCGTTTTATTAATCTGCGAAAGTTTAGCCCCCAGTTGCCGTTTACTTTACTTGAGAATCTTAATGCCGAAAACGGAATTCGAATCTCGGCAAACCATCCCTTTTCGGTAATTGTTACTGCACTCTCCCATACGGCATTCCAACTTCTGTCCGAAGAGTTGCCCGTTCTACGAACATCGGCCTGTACCCCCGAGGCAGAAACAATAAATTCTAGATAGTTAATACCATCGTTGTAGGGGCTAATTAGTATGCTAAACGCATCGGCCTTTAGGTTATCGGCATCGTCGCGCTTTCCGAGCTCATTAAAAATATTTTCGGGTTCCTCATCGTATAAAGCCGCTCCAATATATATGGAAACATCATCGTACAATATTTTAACCTCCGATTGCTCCGATGGGTACGAACCGTTAAAAGGTTCAT
>CAZTFJ010000288.1:0-4197 GCA_964612255.1 uncultured Rikenellaceae bacterium
CTATTCTTGAATTAGCTAAAGAAATTCTCGAAAGCGAGACTAACGCTGCGGTGTAATCAGTTTAACTTCCAAACTCAAGCAAAGGCAGAATATTTTCTGCCTTTGTTTATTTTATAGCCTATACATAAACAACCATGATAAGTGTTAACGCTCAAATACAGCAAGCCGAAAAAAAATGGCTGCCAGCTATTGATAGATTTCTGGTAGCCTTATACGAGGGATTTCATCTCCCATCGCATGATATTGCACACCATTACCGGGTTTGGAAATATGCTAAGCAGCTACTGAGCACCTTATGTTTGAATAGCAAAATTGCTGATTTTACTACCGAACAAACCCTAGTTGCTTGCCTGTTTCACGATACTGGACTTACTGTTGACATGAGCGAAAAGCATGGCCATGAAAGCAAGGTTATTTGCGAACAGTTTTTAAAGCAAAACCCTAACTTGTTGCTACTTAACGCCCAAATGGTCCTAAGTGCCATTGAGCATCATGACAATAAAAGTCTGAAAAATCAGTCGAGCATTTCATCAACCTTTTCTTTAGTCGATATTGTTTCGGTAGCCGACGATTTGGATGCTTTTGGACTTGTGGGCGTTTTTCGATATATTGAAATCTACTCCCTGAGAGGAATCCCAGTTCAGGATATGGCAGCCAAAGTGTTGCCAAACTTAGAGAATCGTTTTGCCAATTTTATAATGCTTTTCAGGAACTACCCACCTATTATTGAGTATCATAGAGCTAGATTTGAGGCTGCCAAAGAGTTTTTTTTAGAGATGAACTTAGCTAGTTGTTTCAAAGTCCGATATAAAATCTACAATTACTTGGGGGTTGCTAAGTTTAAATCCTCATAAAATAGAGTTTTTTATGGGTTTAAAAGATGATTTAGGCCTTTGATTTAAATGCCGCTAGAATAGTTTTTCAACTTCCCATTCAACCTTTTTGCTAATTTTGCATCAAATTCTCGCCAACTAATAATATTTATTTCCTATGGATAAGTTTATAAAATACTTCCTTGTGGCTGCTGCCGTGGTGTTAGCGTTACTTTTTGGTAGTAACTATGTTGTAAATAAAATGGGCAAAACCTCCCCGCTTATTGAATTGCGTTACCACGATAATTATAGCCTAACCTATAACGAAGCCATTACGGCATACAAAACCCTTGATAAGCAATACCGAGAGGCAAAATTAATTGAGTACGGGCCAACCGATCATGGCGAGCCTTTGCATCTGTTTGTAATTTCGCGCAAGCGTGTTTTTAATCCACAAACCCTACGCGATAGAGGCTTCAGGGTTGTTATGGTGAACAATGGTATTCATCCGGGTGAGCCATGTGGCGTTGATGCAAGTATCCAGCTGGCGCAGGATATACTTTCTAATAACGATGATATGTATGCCTTGCTCGATAGCACCGTAATTTGTATTGTTCCCGTGTATAATATTGGTGGGGCGCACAATCGGTCGCCATATAATAGGGCAAATCAGAATGGTCCCCAAATGCAAGGGTTTAGGGCAAATTCAAGAAATCTCGATTTAAATAGAGATTACGCACCAATGGAAACCCTTAATGCACAATCGTTTGCTCAGATGTTTCACCAATGGCAGCCCCATTTGCTTATTGATACGCATACTACCAACGGAGCCGATTATCAATACGTAATGACCCTGGTGGCTACTCACCCGCAGGAGTTGCCACCAATGCTGGGCAGTTTCTATAGTAATTCGGTAGAGCCATACTTGTACAATGCAATGCACGAGGCGGGTTACCCAATGATTAATTATGTTTCGCCTATGGGGCAAACCCCCGAAAGTGGGTTGCAACAGTACATGAACCCCTTGCGTTTCACATCGGGTTTTGGCAGGGCATTCAATACTATCTCGTTCATGACCGAAGCTCATATGTTTAAAGATTTTTCCCAAAGGGTTTTGGCTACATACGAGTTTATTAAGGCTTCGCTAAGTTTTGTTGATGAGAATGGTAGCCAACTTGCTAGGTTAAAGCAACAGGCCAATAATTATGTAGCCAAGCAAAAGGATTTTGTTATTCGCTGGGAGTTAGATGAAAGTCGGGTAGATACAATACCGTTTATGGGTTACGAGGCCGAAATACTCGATAGCAAAATCACTGGGGGTAAGCGATTGTTTTACAATAGAAACAGACCTTTTACCAAAAACATTCCGTTTTGGAAACACTATAAACCTGCCCTTACTGTAACCGCGCCAGAGTTTTATTACATTCCACAGGCTTGGCGGCATGCTTTTAAACGCTTGCAGCTAAATGGCGTGGCAATGCAGCAGTTTAAAAACGATACAGTAATTGAAGTTGAGGCTTACTATATTACTAGCTACAAAAGCAGTGTGAACTGGAGTTCTAACGGACACCACCTAAACCAGAATGTTGAGGTTCGAAAGGAAGTACAACAAGTTCAGTTTTATGAGGGCGATTATATTGTACCCATGAATCAACCCACTAATCAGTTTGTTGTTGAGGTGCTCGAACCTCAAAGTGGAGATTCGTATTTTGCTTGGAACTTTTTCGACTCGATATTGCAACGAAAGGAATATTTTTCATCCTATGTTTTTGAGGATTATGCTCAACAAATGCTCGATACAGATCCTCAGCTAAAAGCCGAATTCGAATATAAGCAAAAAACCGATAAGGAATTTGCGGCTAACCCCTACGCTCAGCTATCATACCTTTACGAGCGTTCTCCCTATGCTGAAAAGGGTTACAGGAGGTATCCAATTTTTAGGTCGATTAATTAGTAGATGATAAGTTAGGTTGAGTCAGGAAAAAAATCAAAATAAAATTGATGGAAAGTGTAGATGTAGTTGTGATTGGGGGAGGGCCTGCTGGGCTTTTGGCTGCTGGCAGAGCAGCAATGCAAGGTGCAAAGGTTGTGCTGCTCGAGAAGATGGAGAAACCTGGCCGCAAGCTCAGAATAACAGGAAAGGGTAGGTGTAATATCACCAACACGAAGCCTTACAACGAGTTTGTTGCCGATATCTTTCCCGACTCCCGTTTTCCTCGCTTTGCTTTTAACTCATTCTTTAGTAACGATATAGTGAGCCTGTTAAACCAGCAGGGCGTTGAAACTGTTGTTGAGCGTGGGATGCGTGTTTTCCCGGCTAGCGGAAAGGCATGGGATGTGGCCACAGCACTAGTGCAATGGGTTACCAGCTGCGGTGCTGTTATTGTTAATAATGCTAATGTAACCGATATTTTGGTTGCAAATGGCAATGTGCAGGCTGTTTGCTATGGCGATAAGACCGGGAAAGAGCGCCAAATTGCCTGCAATGCTGTTGTGCTGGCCACTGGGGGCAAATCGTATCCTGCAACAGGTTCAACAGGCGATGGATATGTTTTGGCAGAACGTCTGGGGCATAGCATATCGCAGCTTCTACCGGTTCTGGTTGGTGTTGAAACATCGCCTGTATTTAAAGTGAGGAAAAACTTAAATTTACGAAATGTTAGTCTGGCTCTTTTCATTGAGGGAAATAAAGTTGATGAGGAATTTGGCGAGTTGGAGGTTACGCAGTATGGCTTTTCTGGCCCCATTATGCTTAGGCTCAGCCGTCAAATAGTTTTTGCTCTTGCAAAAGGCAGCAAGGTTGAACTAGAACTCGATTTTAAGCCCGCTCTTTCTTCGCAAAAGCTTGCCGACAGGATTTTGCGCGAGATTGATGAAAATCCTCGTCACGCAGTGGCCGACTTGATTCATCGATTATTACCTCGCGATTTGGTTGATCCTTTGATTGAAAGTTTAGACTTAGCCGCACAAAAAAATCTGGGCAGGTTAAGCTCCTCCGAGCAGCAATCTATTTGCTTGTGGCTAAAGGGGCAGCGTTTGGTTGTGACTAATCATCGTTCATGGCCCGAGGCCATAGTTACTGCTGGTGGTGTAGAGCTTAAGGAGGTAAACCCTAAAACCATGGGGTCGAAATTAGTGCACGGGCTTTATTTTGCCGGCGAGCTTCTCGACCTCGATGGTTCTACTGGTGGGTACAATCTGCAAATCGCATACTCCACTGGTTGGCTTGCCGGTGAGAGCGCTGCTAACAATGCCAAAGTAATTTAAGACTACCTAAATATGCTTTAAGCCATCTGGTTAGCGTAGATTTAACTGGAGATATAACACAGAGTTTGAACCCTTAAAAATAGTGAGGTGAAATTATCATCTGCAATTGGATGATAGA
>CAZTFJ010000289.1:0-1821 GCA_964612255.1 uncultured Rikenellaceae bacterium
ATGTAAATGCCATTGATTACTTGGTGAAACCCATACCGTTTGAGCGCTTTCTTAAGGCTATTAATAGGTTTTCCGATGTTCGCTCAACAACTGTTTCTATATCAGACCATAGCGATTCAAATTTTATTATACTCAAGTCCGACAAGAAAAGCTACAAAGTAAAGATTTCAGATATACTTTACATCGAAAGTATGGACGATTTTGTGAGGGTTCATACAATTAAACAGAAGTTGATTTGCTACTTGAGGTTATCGGCATTGGAACAGCAGCTAAAGTCCTGGCCAAATATTATTAGGGTACACCGATCGTTTATAATCAATACGCAACACGTTGCCGTTTTTACAAGTTATAACATTGAGATTGGTAATAAAACCATCCCCATTGGCCGAAACTACAAGGAGAATATTAGTGCTTTTCTGGCTAAGTAGCAATCCTAAAAAGTATTAAATTAACAAGCATTCAGTACTTTGTAAGGCATAATCGCTTATATTCGCTAAGCAATATTAATCTATTTGCTTAATTTTTTCATTAGCTGCTTACCTTATATTATAAAATGCAAGTAATATGAAATTCCGTAGTTTACTCCTGTTAATAATAGGCATTGTTTTTTGTAATGTTGCTTTTACACAGAATATGACTCAGGCTAAAGAGCTTTATCAACAGAAACAGTACGATAAAGCTTTTGACATTTTTAAATCCGCAAAACGAGGTAGTGCAAATTATGCCGATAGCCGCTACTATATGGGACTGATATCTTATATTAAGCAAGATTATAGTAAGGCCGAGGATTATTTGAAACAGGCCATTGAGTCAAATGGCAATGTTGCCAAATATCATGTTGCTATTAAGAATGTTTATCTGAGGTTAATATCAAGCGCTGGCATGCTAAAACAGGCCTCGTTGGCCAGCAAGTTGCGGCAGCATATGGAGGAGGCTGTAAGATTAAATCCGAATGATATGAGCACTTCCATTATGCTAGTTGGTTTTTACAAGCAAGCTCCAAGCATTATGGGCGGAAGTAGCGATAATGCAATTGCCCTGGCAAACAAAATAGCGGGCATAAATAAAGCCGATGGTCATTTGGCCAATGCATTAATATCGCATATCGATAAGGATTATGATAAAGCCGAAAAGCATTACAAAAGCACGGTTTCGGTATGTCCCGATAGCGTTAAGTATTACTACTCACTGGCTCAGTTTTACCAATCGCAGAAGAAGCCAGAAGTGGCAGTGTCAGTTTTAGAACAGGCTATTTCTCGATTTCCCGAAAATAATAATTTAATGCTGCAGGTTGGGCGGGTTTTCGCAACTGCTGAGCAGATAGATTTTTCAAAAGGAATTGATTATTTAGAGAGATATATCAAGTCGGTAAACGATAAGTCGGATATTACTCTTGGAGATGCATATTATTACCTAGGATTAATTGAAAAGAATAGGAACAATAAGCATTTGGCGATTCCGCACTTTAACAATGCGCTAAGAATAAACCCTAATCACCGCTGGGCTAAAGAGGTTTTAGATGAAATAAAATAGGCTTTTTATTTGTTCGTAGAAACCTTTTTGTACCCAATCAATCTGTCGTATCGCGAGCCTATTGGCGTGTAGTAAACCAGCACTGTGTAGGTATTCTCGGTATCGTAGTAGCTACCCTCAAAATGGGTGGCATCAACCTGCAAGGTGTTGTTGTCAACCACTAAATATCTGTAGTTGTATGCTCCCTGTTTAAGGTAAAGTCGAACCTCGTAGGCTTTTCGTTCAAAGTTGTAATTCAGACTATACTTTGGGCTTAGCTCCCATCCGGTTAGCTCGCCAAATAGGTAC
>CAZTFJ010000289.1:1855-3422 GCA_964612255.1 uncultured Rikenellaceae bacterium
AAACCCAGGCGTAATCGGCCTCGATATGGCTCTGCTCGCTATTTTCCATATTCACCACAAAGCGTCCGTTTAGGTCGGGGTAGTAGGTGTATCTGTTTTGCCATCGGTTCATATCCTCGTTAAGTTCAATATGAAATTCCCCGCCGTGGTTATTTACTGATTTAATTCCTTGGCCATTGTACCTAATGCTCTTACTGTCAAATAACCTGAATTCATTTACCCCATCAAATATTAATGCATCTGGCGCTGTGTAATCAAGCTCATTCCCGTTGATATATGTAGGCTTAAGGTTTTCTTTACATCCTTGCGCTATATGGTTTTGGCACACTTGGGTTTTTATTTCGGCATAGGGGTCGGTAATTCTTATGCTGGAGGTGTTTACTTTAAGTTCCATTTGTTGCCCTGTTAGGCGGGATTCCCCCGCTAAAGGTTGACGAATGCTCGCCGATATGTTTGCCAAGGGTTCGTAAACCATAAATCGTCGTTGTAATACAATTTCTTCGGGATTATAGGTGTCGAATACGCGAAGAATATAGTTCCCCGATATCTTTAGCCTTACATCATTGTTGGGAATTTCAAGCTGATAGTGAATGTAGCTGGTGGTGGTTCCCGATGAAAAGCTGTAGTTGCGAATCTCATTTACCTCAAACCCATCCATGTAATCGTTTATGAATAGACCCGACAATTCCCAGTTTGAGTTGCAATGAGTAATGGTATAGGAGTATGTGCCTGAGTTGTCCGATAAGTCGTCGAAAGTAAGCAGAATCTTGTCGCTGTTGTTTAGCTCAATAATTGGGTCGCTAAGTTCCCACCCTTTCTGGCTGATTTTAACCGTTTTTATCGATGACGATTTCACAAATTCAATTGCGTTTGCTTGGTTTGAGTGAACAATTGTTTTGGCTGTGATGTTGTTTGTGAAATAACAGATGTTGAGGCTAGTCAATAGAAATAATGCTATCTTTCTGATTGATAAGGTGTTTTTCTTTGTTCTGGTTTCCATCTAGTTTGTTTTTTACAATAACGAATGTAGCAATTTTAAATTGTTGTACCCAAGTTGAAGTTGAATATACCATGATAACTCGTTTATGTATTAAGCATATAATGCCAACTTTAAATAAAACTTCCGATTTTGTTGGCTTGCGAATTTATTAATACATGTTCATTGTTATATTTGTGGCTTTAAATTTTTTTGTTTTGCAGCGTTGAATTATTTTTTAAATTTGTTATCCAAATCCATAATAAACTTAAATCATGCCAAAAGTATTTAAAATACGCAAAGGTTTGAATATTCCGCTTAAAGGAGAAGCGGAAAAGGTTTTTACCCGGGCTGAAATGGCAGAGTACTATGCAGTTAAACCAATTGACTTTCCTGGCCTTACGCCAAAATTATGCGTTGCTGAGGGCGATAAGGTTAAGGTAGGAACCCCCTTGTTTTTCGATAAGTACCGACCCAACGTTCTTTTTACTTCTCCTGCTAGTGGCGAGGTACACCTGATTCGTCGTGGTGAGCGCCGTAAGATTTTAGAGGTAGTTAATAAATCGGAAAAACCGCAGCTTTTCGAGGAGT
>CAZTFJ010000289.1:3432-3669 GCA_964612255.1 uncultured Rikenellaceae bacterium
GCGCGAAGAGGTAATTGAAAAGATGCTCAAAGCTGGCTTGTGGCCAACTATCAGGCAAAGACCATACTCCATAGTTGCTAATCCCGAAGATAAACCAAAGGCAATTTTTATATCGGGATTCGATAGCGCACCTCTTGCACCCGATCTCGATTTTGCCGTTAAGGACGAGGAGGAAGCCTTTCAGGTAGGCATTGATGCGCTAAACAGGCTTGTGGAAGGTAACGTTAACCTTAGCCT
>CAZTFJ010000289.1:3697-4160 GCA_964612255.1 uncultured Rikenellaceae bacterium
CCGCCCAGCAATGTTTATTCAAGAGCCAAAGGAGTAAATTTAAACTACTTTTCTGGGCCACATCCCGCCGGAAATGTTGGTATTCAAATTCATCATATAAGCCCAATTAATAAAAACGAGAAAGTTTGGGTTGTTAATCCCCTCGATGTAATTATTATTGGCCGCTTATTCCTTAGAGGGATTTACGATGCTACCAAAGTTATTGCTTTGGCCGGCTCTGAGGTTGAAAAACCTCGCTACTTTATACTTAAAACAGGTGCTTCCATAGCAAATATTGTTGACAATAATATCAGCAAAAAGCCAGAAGAACTTAGGTTTATTAGCGGAAACGTGCTAACCGGATCAAAAATCTCTCATGACGGTTTTATTGGTTTTTACGACAATATGGTATCCGTTATTCCCGAGGGCAATTACTACGAATTTTTGGGCTGGGCACAACCAGGTTTCACCAAGTACAGCTTCT
>CAZTFJ010000290.1:0-4159 GCA_964612255.1 uncultured Rikenellaceae bacterium
AGCCTGAACTTGACCAGCATCAGCTGAGACAACTGGGTATTAAAGGCATTGGTGCTATGGTTAGCCCTTCGGTAGTATGATAAACTTCGGGGTGAAATTGAATTCCGTAAGTTTCTTCACCTTTAATATGGTATGCGCCAACCTTTACCTCTTGGGTTCCTGCAGTAATAACAAAATCTGAGGGAATCTCAGTAATGGTATCGCCGTGCGACATCCAAACCTGTGAGTGTTGATTAACACCTTTAAATAATGGGCAATCGGTATTGGCAACATCGAGCATAGCCCTACCATATTCGCGGATTTGCGAGGGCATTACCTTTCCTCCGTATGTATTTGCCATGTATTGTGCTCCAAAGCATACACCTAAAAGAGGCAATTTACCTTTTATTTTGTTCAAATCGGGTTTGGGTGACTCCGCATCATGAACAGAAAATGGACTGCCAGATAGAATTACTCCCTTTATTGAGCTGTCGAGCTCAGGATATTTGTTGTAGGGGTGTATTTCGCAGTAAACATTTAGTTCGCGAACTCTCCGAGCAATAAGTTGTGTGTATTGCGACCCGAAGTCAAGGATAAGAATCTTGTTGTGCATGGGGATATGTTTCTTAGAATTGGTTGCGCAAAGGTAGAAAAAATGCCTTATATATCCATTTTTTGATGTTCAATTTTAAACACTGCACCTTCTTGAGCTTCATACGTTTCTGGGAAAATGCCTTGCGCTTCTGCTACTAATACGTTAGCATCTTTATATCGCGATGAAAAATGCCCGATTATAAGTTTTTTGGCGTTGGCTAGTTTTGCTATGGTTGCCGCTTGTTCTGCGGTTGAATGGCCTGTTTGCTTTGCCATTTTAGCTAAATCATTTCCGAATGTCGCTTCATGGTATAGCATATCAACCCCTTTTACAGTATCGGCAAGTTTATCAAAAAACTTAGTGTCGCTGCAGTAGGCGTACGATCTGGGAGGCGACGAAACGTATGTTAGCTCACTATGCTTAATTCTTTGGCCATCATTTGTAATAAAATCGGCTCCTTGCTTAATCTTTACAATTTCGGACAAAGGGATTGAATACTTTTCTATTAGTTCTTTTTTTATGTTAGGTAGCTTGGGCTTTTCGCGAAATATGAAGCCTGTAGATGGGATGCGATGTTTTAGAGGAATAGTTTCTACGGAAACGGAATCGTCCTCATAAATAATTTTTGGCTGTTTTGTATCAATAGCATTAAATGCAATTTTGAACTGTAGGTTATCGATAAAAAAATCGATATTCTGATTAAGAATTTTTTGTAAAGGTGCGTGGGCGTGAATGGTGAGCGTGTTCTTGCGCCCCAATAGATTGAGGGTTGATATTAGGCCAAATAGGCCAAGCACGTGATCGCCATGTAAATGCGATATGAAAATGTGATTCAGCTTTGAGAGCCTAAGCTTGTACTTGCGGAGTTGAATTTGTGTTCCCTCGCCGCAGTCAATTAAAAACAGCCGCTCATGCACATTGAGCGCATGAGCGGCTGGGAATCGTTGCGAAGTGGGTAGCGCGCTGCTGCTACCAAGTATTGTTACAGAGAATGTCACTTCTCTTGCTTTTCACTTTCGGCTTTGTTTATTATCTCTGCAGCCTCGCTGCGAGAATAAGCAATATTCAGGACTGTATCGAGTTGAGAGATAGTGATTAAGCGCTCAACAGCATCGGTAAGCCCAGTTAAAACAAAGGTACCATTTGCGTTTTTGCACAGCCTGTTAGCCACAAGAATTGCGCTTAGTCCCGATGAGTCACAGTATCGGCATGAGCTTAAATCGAGAACCATATTACGCTCTCCATTGCCAGATATTAAAACTAACTCTGATTTAAGGCTTGGGGCAATATTTGTATCTAACTTCTCTTCTAGTACTTCAACAAGAGAATAATTCTCAAGTTTGTTAATCCTAAATTCCATTGCTAAGGGGTTTTAGTGATCAATAATTTGATTTACTCTTTATCGTCGTCAGCAGCTTTTTTGTTGCCTTTTTTCTGATTTTCTTCAAGTTCAGATTTAAGGGCTGCCAATTCAGAAATATCCCCTAAGGTAGTCTTTTCTAGGTTATCTTTCAACTTTTTTACCGCTTTTTGTGTAGATGAGGCTTTACTTTTTTTCTCAGCTACTTCTTCACCTTTCTTGGCATCCTCGAAAATACGGCTGTGCGATAGGATGATACGCTTCGATGATTTGTTGAATTCGATTACCTTTAACTCCATTTTCTCATCCACTTTGGCGTTGCTGCCATCCTCTTTTACAAGATGTTTTGGAGTAACAAAACCTTCAACACCATAAGGGAGGGCAACTACTGCTCCTTTGTCGAAAATATCGATAATGGTTCCTTCGTGGATTGAGTCAACAGTAAAGATTGATTCAAATACATCCCAAGGATTTTCTTCAAGCTGCTTGTGACCAAGGCTTAAGCGACGGTTATCTTTATCAATTTCAAGAACTACAACCTCGATGTCGGCACCAACGGTAGTGAATTCTGCTGGGTGCTTAATCTTCTTGGTCCAGCTAAGGTCAGAGATGTGGATTAGGCCATCAACACCTTCTTCAATCTCAACAAATACACCAAATGAGGTAAAGTTGCGAACTTTGGCCTGATGGTTTGATCCAACAGGATATTTTTCTTCAATCTTATCCCATGGGTCGGGTTTAAGCTGCTTCATGCCAAGCGACATTTTGCGCTCTTCGCGATCGAGGGTAAGGATTTGTGCGTCTACAACATCGCCAACTTTTAGGAATTCCTGCGCGCTGCGTAGGTGCTGGCTCCATGACATTTCAGATACGTGGATTAGGCCTTCAACACCAGGAGCAATCTCTACAAATGCACCATAGTCGGCCATAACCACAACTTTGCCTTTAACTACATCGCCCACTTTAAGGTTGGCGTCAAGCGAATCCCATGGATGGGGAGTAAGCTGCTTAAGACCAAGAGCGATACGCTTTTTAGCGTCATCAAAGTCGAGGATAACCACGTTGATTTTTTGGTCAAGCTCAACAATTTCTTCAGGATGTGTAACACGTCCCCAAGATAGGTCGGTGATGTGGATTAGGCCGTCAACACCGCCAAGGTCGATAAATACACCGTAGCTGGTGATGTTTTTAACTGTACCTTCAAGTACCTGACCTTTTTCAAGTTTGGCAATAATTTCTTTCTTTTGTTGTTCAAGCTCCTCTTCAATAAGGGCTTTGTGCGAAACAACAACGTTTTTGTATTCTTGGTTGATTTTTACAACCTTGAATTCCATGGTTTTACCCACGTAAATATCGTAGTCGCGGATAGGTTTAACATCAATTTGCGAACCGGGTAGGAAGGCTTCGATACCGAAAACATCTACAATCATACCACCTTTTGTGCGGCACTTGATGTAACCTTTGATAACTTCGTCCTTGTCAAGGGCTTGGTTAACGCGATCCCATGAGCGAAGTGAGCGAGCTTTTTTGTGCGAAAGCACTAGCTGTCCACGCTTGTCTTCCTGAACCTCAACGTATACCTCAACGGTATCGCCAACTTGTAACTCAGGATTGTAGCGGAATTCGTTTAAACTAACAACGCCTTCGGATTTGTAACCAATGTTAATTACTACCTCGCGTTTATTCATCGAAATAACGGTGCCATCAACAACTTCTCCTTCGCCAACAGACGAAAGGGTTTCGTCGTACATCGCCTCAAGTTCTGACTTGCGGTTGCTTGAGTAGCCACCTTCTTCGGCATATGCATCCCAATCAAAATCTTCAATTGGATTTACATTGCCTTCAGTTTTTTCTGCAGGTTTCTGATCCTTTACAGGCTCAACTTGCTTGTTTGTTTCTTCTGCTTGAGCTTCATTTGAAGCCATTTCTTCTTGATTAATCATTCAGTTTTCTCAGAATTAATGGATTAGACAATATTTATAGTTTGAAAACGAGTGCAAAAATACATAACTTTATCATCCGAGGGTCGGCTTGGCGAGCACGTCCTTGACCAGGCTGGTGGAGGTCTCGTAGAGGATGCCGGCCTTCTTCTCTTCCTGCACGCTCGGGTCCTCGAGAATCTTGCTGAGATTCTTCTCAATGTATCGCTGGTACTTGCCCCGGTTTTCGCTGGTGATATAAAGCCGGTCAACCTTGTTCTCCAGCAGCTTCATGCGCGTCTTCTC
>CAZTFJ010000291.1:0-4152 GCA_964612255.1 uncultured Rikenellaceae bacterium
GATGTTTTTACTGAGGGAAAAGCCGATGCTGCGCTGGCAGCAGGAATTTTTCACTACAAGGATCTGGAAATTGGAGACATTAAAAAATATTTGAAGATGAAAGGTATATCAGTTCGATTATAGTTCAATTTGATAAAGCAGAAAAGACGCAAATTAAATTTTTACTTTTAATTGCGTCTTTTCAAAATTGTATAAGGTTAAATTTTATAACGCTTCCAACTTTTTACTCCTCATTATCATCCTCATTATCCAATATTGGTTCATCTCTATATTCCAGGATATCACCGGGTTGGCAATCCAGCTCCTTGCAAATAGATTCAAGGGTTGAGAAACGAATAGCTTTTGCTTTCCCTTTTTTAAGTATCGATAGGTTTGCCATGGTAATACCAACTCGTTGCGAAAGTTCGGTTAGCATCATCTTGCGCTTGGCAAGCATTACGTCGAGGTTTACTATTATTGCCATGGCTATATAGTTAATTGGTTATCGGTCTCAATTTCGGCTCCCTTCTCAAAAATATGCGATAGTACCCACAGGAACAATGCGAACAGAAGCATCCCCCCAAACGATCCGTGGGAATACCCAAACTCTAACCCATCGAAGCTAAACTTAGGTACAACCATCAGGTTATAAATTGAGCTAACAAGCTTCAAATAAAGCCAAACTGCAGTAACAGAGTATGCAATAAATTTAAACCGCTTTATATTCGAAATGTCGAAAATTTCACCAAGCCTTACAGAACGTGTAAAGCCCTTAAAAAGCCACAGGATATAAAGCAACGCAAGCATAAGGGGCAAAACACCTACAGATATACCAACAGATAAAAATTTTGGCATACTCTTAAATGTAATTACACCACTTGCCTCCTTAATTTCAACAGCCGTTTGGGTGTTAGAATAGGTGAAAGTACCCTGCTCATAAACGGTAAAGTTCGTAGGTAGCTCCACTCCAACATCAAAACTACTGGGTACAAGTCCAATTATATTTGCTATAGTAAAAAGGACAAAAATTGCTGATACAGCGGCAAAGAACCAGAAGATAAAGTGCGAAAGGCTATCGATAAGCCTAATGCTGAAAGAGGGTTTCTTTGTTTCCATAACTTCAATGTTTTTCGTTAATATTTTATTGTTTTTCGATATGCAAATATATAACCTATTTTTAATATTACAATAATTATTTATTGTTTTTCGATATTTTTTTTTAAAAATTTTTATAGTTAAACCAAATTGTAATATAAGCTGTTTAGCATGTATGGTAAAACATCAAAATATAGATTTGGCAAACAAAGGGGTTATCCTTTTCGATGGGGTTTGCAACCTATGCAACGCCAGCGTACAATTTATTATCAAAAGAGATAGGGGCGATTACTTTAGATTTGCTGCTCTACAGAGCCAAACAGGTAAAGCAATAGCGAGTAAATACAACGCACTAACAAATGCTAACTCAGTTATTCTAATTGAGGGTGAAAAGAAATATTGCGAATCGACTGCTGCGCTCAGAATTGCTAAAAAACTCAGCGGTCTTTGGCCACTGCTTTACCTATTTATCATTATCCCCCACCCCATTCGAAATGGTATATACAGAATAGTTGCCAAAAACCGATACCGTTGGTTTGGCAAAAGAAAAGAATGTATGATTCCTTCCGCTAAACTGCAGCTAAAATTCATATAGCTAGTCTATGCACACATAAAGATTTTATAGTTGAAGATATCCTCCTAAAATAATTGAGGTTTTCCTCACCCCATTTCTGAAAGAAACATCTACGTATATACTCAAAGTATAAAATACTTTTGTACTGTAATTATTTTTCTAGATGTTCAACAAATATTATTATTTATAGAGATGGATACATCAACTTTAGTTTCAATGATTTTAGCTGGCCCCGTAGGTATTATAATCGTTATAATATTAATGAGGCTGCTTTTTAAAAACTCCATACTATTTAAAATTGGTATAGCTACAGGGATTGCTATGCTTGTTTTGGCATTTATATCAGGACAATCATCGCGTATGGGAGGCGGAATACACCAACTTTGGAGTTTTCCGTTACAAGTTATTATAGGAACGGCAACCTATATTTATGTTACTAGGGTAGTGAAAAAACCGCTTGAGCATCTCATAAAAAACATCAACCTGCTAAGCAAAGGTTCTTTGGATATTAAGGTTGACAAGGAGCTAATGAACCGTAAGGATGAGCTTGGGATTCTGGCCAACTCAACATTTGCATTAGCAAACCAGCTAACCTCTGTAGTAGAAAACATCTCATCGAGCGCCAACCAGCTGGCATCGGCCAGCGAGGAGCTGAATGGTAGTGCCCAGGAGCTATCGATGGGCGCTAACCAGCAAGCCTCGTCGGTTGAGGAGGTTTCCTCGTCGATGGAGGAGATGGCTTCGAGCATTGACCAAAATAACGACTATGCTCAGGAAACCAACCAGCTAGCCAACCAAACATATCAAAAAGTAAATAAAGTTGAACAGGCCTCGCAGAAAAGCGTTGAGGCCGTTCGTAACATTTCCAACAAGATTGACATTATTACTGATATTGCATTCCAAACCAATATACTTGCGTTAAATGCGGCCGTAGAGGCTGCTCGGGCAGGCGAGCAAGGACGAGGGTTTGCAGTTGTAGCAGCCGAAGTGCGCAAGCTAGCCGAACGCAGCCGAGTTGCAGCCGACGAAATTAGCAAAATATCGAATGATAGCTTACAGCTTACCGAAGAATCGGGTGCTCTGCTAAATGAAATTATCCCCGACATAAACAAAACAGCCAAACTAGTTGAAGAAATTGCTGCAGCCAGCGCTGAGCAACGTAATGGATCGGCTCAAATAAACTCGGCCATCCAGCAGCTCAACAACGTTACCCAGCAAAACGCTTCGGCTAGTGAGGAGCTATCGTCGAGTGCAGAGGAACTTAATGCACAGTCGGAATTGCTAATTGAGGCCATTGCATTTTTTCAAACTAAAAGCAACGGCTAAAGGCATAGATTGAGAAAACCTCATCTTGCTTAAAAATGCTATACAATAAACTTGTTATATTACGATGACCTTACAAAACTACAGAATACTAATTGCTGATGATAATAGCACCTTTGCTAAAACACTTGCCCTGCTTATTGAGAATATTTTGGGCGAAAAAGCAAGCGTAATTGATTTTGCAAGCAATGGAAAAGAGGCAGTTGATTTGGCTTTTGCTGATACTCCTTACAATATTATATTTATGGATGTAAATATGCCGCTTATGAATGGCGTAGAGGCAACCAAAATTATTAACAAAACCTTCTACCGAGCAACTCGTATAGTAGCAATTTCGTTCCAAAAGGATATGAATTCGGTTACCCAAATGATTAGCGCAGGAGCCGAAAATTTTATCCACAAAGAGAATGTAACCCTGGAGAGTATAGAAAAACTATTTGATGTAACCGTGCTATAGCTCCACCAAGCCGTGCTTTATGGCAAAAACTGCCAGGGCTGTAGAGTTGGGCATATTAGTTTTCTGTAATAGCTCAGCACGATACTTCTCGATAGAGCTAACGCTCAAAAATAGTTTCTCGGCAATTTGACTTGTTGATAACCCCTCACAAATAAGCTTTAGCACATCGAGTTCCCGGCTAGTTAGTGAAATTTCAGGTTCACTCTTTTTCAATTTTAGCAGCTTAAGCAGCAGCTCCTGCGAAAAATACGGACGGCCATCAATAACTGTATTGATGGCCTTTTCCAATTCATCGTAATCCGAATCTTTAAGCAAAAATCCATTTACACCCATTTCAACAATGGAATCGTAGAATTTAATATCGTCATGCATTGATAGGATAATAATTTTAACATCGGGGCAAATTTTTAGCGCCTCACGCGATGCTTCAATGCCATCCATAACAGGCATGTTAATATCCATCAAAATTAAATCGACACTGCACGTCTTGAGCTGTTGAATTAACTCTACCCCATTGGCCGCCTCGCCCACCACCTCTACGTTGGACATTTCTTTTAGCAACGCTTTTATGCCATCGCGCAGTATCCGATGGTCGTCAACAATAAATGTTCTTATCTTCATACCTTAAATCTTTGACCTCATTTCAAAATAAAACCCCTTGCCCGGTTGCGTAACAAACTTATAACTTGCCTTAAGCGTATTTAGCCTGCTAATGATATTGTGC
>CAZTFJ010000292.1:0-4143 GCA_964612255.1 uncultured Rikenellaceae bacterium
TGCCTTATGAAGAATGTGCGAACCTTCAGGGAGGTTTGGTCTATTCCCTTTATCGGGTTGCTAACAGAGTCATTTGCCGAGGCTTTAAGTATACTTCTGAACTGACTGGGATTGTTAATTATCTGTGCTTTTAGGTTTTGTTTCTCGGCTGCATACCTATACGATTTTACAAAGGTTACCCCAGACCAAACGGTTATTCCCATTAGCGCAACAAACGATATGAAGTATTTAATCTGGGCACTTTTTGATTTTATGGCAAACAGAATGATTAGCAGCAAAATGGCCACAATAGTACCCTGCCATAGCGAATGAATGAGCATCCAACCAAGGGCTTCGGTAAACTCCACTGAGAATATTGATAATTTTGTTATCATGGTTGTGGAGTATTATCAATGTTATCAATAATGCGCTTAATCTCCTCCAGCTCTTTTGGGCTTGTCTTTTTGTTACCCAATAGCTGCATTAGCAAACCAGAGGCTGAACCTGCAAATGCGGTATCGAGAAATCGATCTAAGAGTTTACCCCGGGTTTCTTCTTGCCGAGTATTTGAGTAGTACAAGTGGTTTTTGCCATTTGGCTCTCTACGTAAAAACCCTTTGGCTGTCATATTCTGCATTATTTTTAGCGCAGTGGTATATCCAACATCCTTGCTTTGCGCCAACTTTTCATGAATCTCTTTTACTGTGAGCGGTTCCTTATCCCATAGGATATTTAGGATTTCTAACTCGGCCGCAGTGGGCATAGGCTTATTTTTTTCCATTTGCTATTGTGTTACGACATTTATCGTACAAATATATACGACAATTGTCGTACTTGCAAATTTTTTATGCTTTTTTTAAAAAAATAAAATCCGAACCTTACCCTATTCCTTTGATATAGTATGCATTAACATACTCACTAAGATTTTATAAATACATTTGTGTTATCCTTAATTTTGTAGATATTCTTTAAACCTGAGTAGGCCAAATATTTGAAACGAGCAAGAAGTTGTACGTTTCAGATGAGTTCAACTTGAATATTTGATTACTTGGGAAAAAGGCAATGACAAGAAATAGTTCTGCTAAACACAAGAACTAAGCAGCCAATAACGGTAAACACTTGCACTTGAGCAAGAAAAAGGATAGAATGACTTGAAATAGGGTAGATAAATCGTGGCCCAAAAGCCAAAGTGCAACACCTTTACACCTTTGTATATCATTACATTACACCACACGCAGCGTATCAAAATCTAAAAACGCTAAAAAAAAGTGGAAAAACTCTTGGAAAATCAAATCAAATCATCACCTTTGTAAGGTAGTAATTTAATTTATTTATCAATTTTCACAATTAGTTATGAAAGGAAAAGTAAAATGGTTTGATGCAGCTAAAGGTTTTGGCTTTATTCAAACTGAAGAAGGCAATGATGTTTTTGTACATTACACAGGTATTGCCAAAGAAGGTTTCAAGCGTCTAGACGAAGGTCAGGATGTAGAATTCGAAATCACCGAAGGTAAGCGTGGCCCACAAGCTACCAACGTTAATGTTATAGAATAAACGAGTTATTCTATATACTTACGCGAAAAGGCTTTGGTAACCAAAGCCTTTTTTCTTTTGCCTACCGCCCCGCTAGAAAGTAAAGTTTACCCTAATCATTGGGTTTTGCGGGTATGGCGAGAATTCGCTTCCCGACAGTTCCCAAAGCAAAAGCACATTAAAAGCAGCCTTATCGCCCACCTTTTGCCTATAACCAACCCCCGCAAGATACAGGTCAACCCAGGTTTTTCCCAACGTATTCTCTCCAAACGGATCAATCATTTGCCTATCAATTCGCAAACGCTCAAACTCAGCATGCAGCATAATGCCACCTTGCACATCAACGGGTAAAATCTTACTAAAATCGGGTACAGGCAAAATCTGAGTAAAGGCCGATCCACCCCAAATATGACTTTGGTAAGCCCGAGCCGTTTCGCCCCAAAAATATCGTCGTTGTCGGTAGTAGCTGTACCTACCACTAACGCCAACCGACCACTGCGGAAATATCCAGATTCCACCAACTGGAATTACATCAACCTGCGTAATATCGCCAATTGAAAGACCCAACGAGCCACCCCAAAATAGCTTATCGGTAAACTTCGACGGTGTTTCCTGCGCTTGAATTTGTACACAAGCCAAAGCAAGAAATATCAAAAGAGCCGCTTTTTGAAAAAAAGGAATCCGCATAACTTTTTTTTGCTGTTATTTTAAAATCACACAAAAATAGCACACTTTTTGCATACAGAAGGGCTGCAAAAGCACTTTTGTACACCCTAATAAAACGAAAGTTTGCTACTTTTGTTTTGTATCAACAAACCTAACGATCAAGTATGCACATTATTATTACAGGCGCATCAAAAGGAATTGGCTATGAAATTGTGAAACAATTTGCTGCCAACGGCAACCACACCATTGTAGCCATAGCCCGCAGCCAAGAAAAACTAGCACAGCTAAAAGACAGCTGTAACCAAATAAATTCCAGGGCAAATATTGTAACTATTCCTTTCGATTTGGCAACAACCGATCTTGCACAAACCAAAATTCTTGACCAAATAAAGGCAAACATCCCCCAAGTAGATATACTAATAAACAATGCGGGGCTCCTAGTAAACAAACCGCTTGACAAGCTAAGCGACCTAGATTTATGGCAAATGATACGCGTAAACTTTGCTGCCCCCGCACAGCTAATTAGGCTGCTTATACCCCTAATGAATAGCGGAGCACACGTGGTAAACATAAGCAGTATGGGCGGATTTCAGGGTAGTGCAAAGTTTCCAGGGCTATCGGTTTACTCGGCAACTAAGGCTGCCATAGCAAGCCTAACCGAATGCCTTGCCGAGGAGCAGAAAGAAACCGGTGTGGCCTTTAATTGCCTTGCGCTAGGCGCTGTGGCTACCGAGATGCTCTCCAATGCTTTCCCCGGATACAATGCCCCCACAACGGCAAGCGAAATGGCCAAATTTATTTGTGAATTTGCCCTAACCGGACATCAATTTTTTAACGGGAAAGTAATCCCGGTTTCGTTATCGACACCTTAATTAGTACTCATTTTTTTCATATTACGCTATGATATCAGCCATAAAAACCACCTTACTAATTACAATAGGCTTACTTTTTTTCATTTTTGGGCAAACCTCAACAACCCTGGCGCAAACTACTGAGGGAAACCAAGCCAACTATACAAACGGCAAGCCTGAGAACAAATATTTAGAAGATATTGAGTTCATATTCGTTCAGCAGGTTGACTCAGGAAACATTGAAAACGTAAAGTTACTGCTTGAGCTAGGAGCCAACCCAAATACAACATGGTTCGAAACGTCAGCACTTATGTACGCCTCGCAGCGTGGCCATTACGAAATTGCACTCGAACTTCTTGAGTATGGTGCTAAACTCGATACCAAAGACCCCAGTGGGCTTACAGCGCTCCATTTTGCTGCATCGAGCCGCAACGACAGCATAGCGGAATTGCTAGTGCTAAATGGTGCTAACCCCCACCCTACTAACGATGAAGGCGTATCACCGTTGCACTATGCCAGTGCCTACGGATATCCCTACATGGCCTATCTGCTTCTATATTACGGAGCACATATCGACTCTACCGATGTGTATGGCAACACCCCATTAATGGCTTCGGTATACTCGGGTGCGTTAGAATCGGCCAACTATTTACTTGAGAACTGGGCCAATGTTGACAAGCCCGACAAACAGGGTTACACCCCGTTAATGGTTGCCTCGCAGTTTAACGACACCACCATGATGCGCCTACTGACAGACTACGGTGCCAATATCGACAAGCAAAATAACGAGGGGATAACCGCGCTGGCACTTGCCATTGAGAACCACTCCGACGAAGCCATCTACTTTCTTCTCAACAAAAAAGCATCAACCAATAATCTTGATGCAGAAATTACCTATGCCGATTTAGCCAAGCGAAATGGCTACAAAGATTTATCGCAACTATTTGAAAGGCTAGGCAACTCCGTTTCTAATAAATTTACCCTGCAGTATATTGCCCCATATGCCAGCACAACTATTAATGCTAACGATTTTTATTTGGGTATTGGTGCAAGCGCATTGTTACTCCCATACGGTATTTCTGGCAATATCGACTTTGGATTTAGGCCATACCTA
>CAZTFJ010000293.1:0-4123 GCA_964612255.1 uncultured Rikenellaceae bacterium
GTCGAGCGCCAACTCTTTACCACCGGTTTTAACAATACGGCCGTTGTAAAGGATATGCGCAAAATCGGGCACAATATAATCTAACAACCTTTGGTAGTGGGTAATAACAATGGTTGAATTCTCAGGCTTTTTAAGCTTATTTACGCCATTAGCCACAATGCGAAGGGCATCGATATCGAGACCAGAATCTGTTTCATCGAGAATAGCCAGCTTGGGCTCTAGCATCGCCATCTGAAAAATCTCATTTTTTTTCTTCTCGCCACCAGAAAAACCCTCGTTTACGGCTCTATTGGTAAGGGCCGAGTCAATCTCGACCAGCTCTTTACGCTCACGCATTAGCTTAAGAAAATCGGAAGCCGAAAGTGGGTCAAGCCCCTTATGCTTACGATGCTCGTTAAGGGCAGTCTTCATGAAGTTTACCATACTCACGCCAGGAATCTCTACTGGATACTGAAAACTTAGAAAAAGTCCTTCGCGCGAACGCTCCTCGGGCGACAGCTCAAATAAATCTTTCTGGTTGAAAGTTACCTCGCCGTGAGTTACCTCAAACAGCTCGCGGCCTGCAAGCACAGCGCTAAGCGTACTCTTCCCAGAACCGTTGGGCCCCATGATGGCGTGAATTTCGCCAGGTTTAATATCTAAGTTTATCCCCTTTAGAATCTCTTTGCCATTAATGCTGGCGTGCAAGTTTTTTATTGATAACATAGTTTCGGTTCTTAAAAATATATTGAAAAATATGTACTATTTCTATTTTACCCAACGCTGCCCTCGAGGCTAATCTGTAGTAGCTTTTGCGCCTCAACGGCAAATTCCATAGGCAGCTTGTTTAGCACCTCCTTGGCGTAGCCATTGATAATTAGCGCCACAGCATCCTCGGTGGATATTCCGCGCTGGTTGCAGTAAAAAATCTGATCCTCACCAATTTTCGAAGTGGTGGCCTCATGCTCTACAATGGCGTTAGGATTATCAACCTCAATGTAAGGGAACGTATGTGCTCCACACTTATCGCCTAACAGTAGCGAGTCGCATTGAGAGAAATTGCGGCAGTTATCGGCATTTTTAACCACTTTAACCAAACCCCGGTAGCTGTTATTACTAACCCCTGCCGATATACCTTTAGATACAATTCGGCTGCGAGAGTTCTTGCCAATATGAATCATTTTCGATCCCGTATCGGCCTGCTGATGATTATTGGTAACGGCAACGGAATAAAATTCACCGTATGAGTTATCGCCCATAAGTATGCAGCTAGGGTATTTCCAGGTTACTGCCGATCCAGTTTCTACCTGTGTCCATGATATTTTGCTATTTATCCCCTTGCAAATACCACGCTTGGTTACAAAATTATAAATACCACCCCTGCCGTTCTTATCGCCTGGATACCAGTTTTGTACTGTTGAGTACTTTACCTCGGCATTGTCCATAGCCACAATTTCAACCACTGCGGCGTGAAGCTGGTTCTCGTCGCGCTGGGGTGCGGTACAGCCCTCGAGGTACGACACGTAGCTCTCGTCGTCGGCAACAATGAGCGTACGCTCAAACTGACCCGTATTGGCTGCATTGATTCGGAAGTAGGTGCTCAATTCCATTGGACAACGAACACCTTTGGGTATGTAACAGAAACTTCCATCGCTAAAAACTGCCGAGTTGAGCGCTGCAAAAAAGTTATCGGTTACAGGCACCACTGAGGCCAAGTATTTTTTAACCAAATCGGGATGTTCGCGAATGGCCTCGCTCATGGAGCAAAATATAATGCCCTGCTCGGCAAGCGTTTCGCGGAAAGTAGTTTTTACCGAAATGCTATCCATAACCGCATCAACGGCAACGCCTGTTAGCATCTTTTGCTCCTCGAGCGGAATGCCCAACTTGTTAAACGTATCGAGCAATTCGGGATCAACCTCGTCTAAGCTCTCGAGCTTGGGTTTTTGCTTGGGGGCCGCGTAGTATATAACCTCCTCCAAATCGATATCGGGACTATTTAGATACGCCCACTGTGGCATCTCCATATTTTGCCAATGACGGAATGCTTTTAGCCTAAACTCAAGCATCCAATCCGGCTCATTCTTTTTTTGGGATATAAGACGAACCACATCTTCGCTTAAGCCCTTGGGAATAGTTTCTGTTTCAATTTGGGTAACAAAGCCATACTTATACTCGGCCCCCGTTACCTCATGAATGATTTTATCCTGATCGTTAGCCATTACCGTTAACTTGTATTTATCGTTTACAATCTACCAAAACAACACCTCTACAGCCATATTGTTTAGCGATGTGTTACGCAAATAACAAATAAGGCTGGAATAAGTCTAAATAAACCGCAAATATACAGTGTTTAAGGTTAACGATGAAAATAAATGGCAGGAAAAAGAGGGTCTAAAAAAATGATTTTTAGCATAGTAACCCGATGCTTTTTGGGAGCATACTTACTGAAATTGGATTTCTTCAATCTTGGCGTTTATATCCTGTAGTGCATCAAAAATATTTTTCTCGGGACGAATAATATTCTGATCACCCCAAAACGCCTGATCGTATGTCCAAGAGTTATCGAGAAATACATTTTGAGTAGGCTCTAGCTCACGCCTAGTAAACCGAGTTACATTGGTAGTATCTACCTGGTTGGTTGCCAACTCGAAGAACAAGTGAAAAGAGTTGCTAAACAACCTGCGACGATACCGGTATTTAAAATGCAGGTCGCCTCTAACATGCGACAAGTAATATCTTCCATTATAGTTGTTGTACCTCACAGAATAGGCTATGCTCAATGGTCTGAATCGAAATCGTCGGTTCGATTTATAAACATACTCATCGGTAATACGGTCGATGTTCTGAGGGTTTATCTGAAAATCGGCGCCCAGAATGGCAAGGTTCTCAATATCGATATAAAGCACGCCCTCTAAAAGGGGTTCGTTAATGTTCTCCTTAAGATTAAATGCAATAGCATATGCCATTCTACTGCCTAAGGTAACAATATCTTTGCGCAAAAAGTTATAGTACTCTAAGAAATCATCCTCAAAGTAGTAGGGTTTATGCCTTGCCAAATCGAGTGAAAGCGAGCTATTTACCCCTCCTTTAAGCTTAATGCTAACCGTATCGGCTGGTTCTAGGTTTTGAGTTTTCCGCGATTTCAGCATCTTAACCTGATCGGTCTGGAACTGCTTTGTATATGACGATTTAAATATTTTAAAAATTGCCTCGGAGTAGTTCTGGTACTTACCATTTTTAACAACGCCTTCGCGGTAAAACGCAGTGAAGTAAACTGGTTCGGTGCTATAGTTGCTAGGTATTTGGGCAAAGGCTTCTCTCACTAGCTGTTTAGGGTCGATATTACGAATTATAACCTCTTGAATTGAAATGGATTCCATCTCAAGAAAAATATCAACCGACTCGGCAGCAAGCAGGCTAACAGGCACTTCTCTCGACTTATAACCCAAATGCATCAGGGAAATGCTAACAACAGAGTCGGTGGGAATTTTTAGCTGAAAAAAACCCTCCTGATTGGTAATAGTTCCTAATGCTAGCTGGGAAATACCTACTGTAACGTATGGAATGGGGTTGCGTGTTTGAGAATCTAAAACCCGCCCACTTAAAACAGAAACCATTTGGTCGTCTGTTTTTTGTTTGAGTTCCGCTTGGTCAGCCCTCTTTTTTGCGTGAATTAGTATATGATTGTCGAAAACCTTAAAAACGTATGATGTGTCGCCAAGTATTTGGTAAAGTGCTTGCTTGAGCGAAACAGTTTGCGCCTGCAAACGAATTTTCTTGTCGCTATCGACCAATCGGCTATCGTATGCAAAAAGGTAACCTATAGAATCGGTTAGCTGGTTAAGCGCTTTGTATACCGTGGTTCGTTGCGCTGGGAGAATTACTTTATCGGAAAAAATGTCGCTTTGTGAACCTTGAGCACTAGCAGAAAAATAAATACACAACATAAACAACATCAGCAATGCTAAAACCCTGATCAGCTTAACACGATATTGGCTGCTTGTATGTTGTTTAATTATATCCATTTTACGGTTGCCACAAAATTACGGTGCCATTCTGGTACTTGGCCTCAAGCCCTAACGTGGCGCATATTACCTCAACCATTGAGCGCACCGAGCTGTCAATAAATGTTACGGTAAGT
>CAZTFJ010000294.1:0-4099 GCA_964612255.1 uncultured Rikenellaceae bacterium
AACCCACAATGATGTTGTACAACACCTTTGTGGGGGGGGTATTATTAGGTATATATTGTATTTTTGATACCATTAAGATGTTGGCGAACGAATAATAAAGGTCGTCATTTTTACATAGTAATAGAAATTAAATAATTCGGAATAAGAAAAAACACCCTAACCCTGCCAATAGGCAGGTAAACCTAAAACCTATGACCAACAATAACAAGCTCAAAACCTAAGCGGCATTCCCCGCCCCAAGTAAAATAGCAGATAAGATTTTCTGAAAATTATAGCGATTGGCTCAGCGCTGAGCCTTAGCAATAAAACATTGGGCAAAAAGAAGGGGAAGCCAACAGCGTAGCAGCCAGCGCTCCCCCTTCGCACGCCCCTAATCTTAAGAAGTGTTTACAATAATTTGATTTAATTACAACTTTGCCAATAAGGTTTTATCCTATCTTCTTTACAATCTTAAAGAAACTAAGTATATGGATATTAAAACTATAGGGTGTATCACTACAATTCTCTTTGTTTTGTGCTTTACATCATGTACAAACACCCCTAAAGACAATGCAACAGGTATAAATACCCTTAACATTGATCTTAGTTTAGCAAAGCAAGAAAAAAGAATATCGCAAATTTTCTCAGATATTTCGCTAATTAAGTTAGAGACTACCCCAAACTCATTAATCGGCGAGATTAATAAAATTTTCTTGACAAACAATCTGATTTATATCTCAGATGGTCTGTCTATTTATCTTTTTGATATGAATGGCCAGTTTAAAAAAAGATTACATAGCAATGGGAAAGGACCAGGTGAATACACAGGCATATCCGACTTTGTAGTTGATGAAAATAACACTATTGAAATTCTTAATAGTGGCCTGCAAAAGGTAATCCGTTACGACAGCACCTTCAAATTTATCGATGAATACAGAATTAATAGATACGCAACGAATATGGCCTTGCTCATAAATGGAAAACGGCTTTTCCATTGTGGCAACGACGCATCGGGTAACCAATACGACAAAATATTACAATACGAAAAGGGCAAACAAAAGAATAAGCATTTAAAGATTAGCCACCAAAGGTCATTATACTTGCATTATAGGCGTTTCGATTATTTTTCATACTATAACAATGGCGTCATAACCACCGATGCCCATCACGATACAGTATATTTTTTCGACGGGGAACAATTTAAGCCAATCTATGCTATTGACATTGGCGATAAGGCCATACCGAAGAGTATGTACCAAAAATCATATGCTGATATTGCTCAATTTAGTTTAAATCAACTTAAAGGATCGGGTTATGCATATGGCATTTTCAATTATATTGAATCGAACCACAACCTCCTTTTTCGCTACGATGAGCGTATTGTCTCAATGGAATCAGAATACGGTAAACTAAGACCTACCTTTGTTCATTACAACAAAACTAATTACAAAAGCGACATCTTTTACTTTATGGCTGATGATGTAAATTTTACAGGAAAACCCCGATTAAATGAATTCACTACCTTTTTTTCACAACCTAATGGTTACGTAGCCTATACCATTCAAGCCTACGATTTCATTAGAATGTACAACCAAGAGAAAGAGAACTCTCAGGATATCCAAAACAAGGAAAAGGTTTATCCCTCGGACCAATTAATAAAAATCACAAAACCTACCGATAATCTTATTGTAGTAATTGGGAAACTACAATAGTAAAAGAAATCTGTTGATACTAGTAAAATCATTCTAGTATCGACAAAACTCACACAAATACTAAAATAGTTATAAAACACTCTAAAATATGCCAGAGGCAAGCTATCAAGGCATCGTTTTATCATCAACCAGCCCCCATATTCGTTTGTTGTCGACAACAAACGAATGCTAAACGACTCTACCCATTTATTAACCGAGTCGACTATTTAACAGCGCTTTACTTTGCATCAACAAATTAATTGTTCAACTTAAAACTTTACAACCATGGAAACAACAATTAACAAGGTAGAGATTCAAGGATTTTTGGGTCGCGATGCAGAAGAACGCACATTCGAGAGCGGACGCTCGCTTATTACCCTAAACGTGGCCACCAACGAGAGCTACAAGAACGCCCGTGGCGAATGGATTACCAACACCACCTGGCATAACGTAACGCACTGGCACAATAAACAGGACGACACGCTATTAAACAACCTAAAAAAGGGAGCTTTGATTTGGGTTGAAGGGAAATTAAACACCCGCAAGTACACCGATAAGCAGGGACAGGATAAGTACATCACCGAGGTAGTTGCCCAAAAAATTGAGCTGGCCAAAGTTGAGGCTTAAGCTTATTAAAAAAGGCGTACAGGCATGATTCTGCCTATACGCCTTTTACTATATTGTTGGGAGGTTAAACTCTTTTTACATTTACCGCATTTAGGCCTTTGGGGCCTTTTTCGGTTTCGAAGGTTACATTATCACCCTCCATAATCTCCTCGGTTAGGCCATTCACATGCACAAAAATACTTTCGTTGGTTTCCTTATCGCGAATAAAACCGTAACCTTTTGATGAGTTGAAAAAAGCTACTTTCCCTTTTCTAATCAAATCTTCGGGGTTGGGTGGGGCTTGTCGGGGAACAGCAATCTCAATATCTTCCTTTTTTACCTTCTCTTTCTCTTTGGGATCGGGCGGAGTATCTGTAATATTGCCAAATTCATCCACATAGGCAATCATATCGTCAAAGTCCTTGTTCTTATCGGTGTTTGCCTTGCGTTCCTCCTTTTTCTGGAGTTTGTCTTTCTTTTTTTTCAGTCGTTTCTTCTCGTTTTCTCTTTTACTAAATGATTCTTGTGATCTACCCATTTTTTCCTTTTAAAATTTTTGTAAAGATAAGGTTTTTAATTGGGTATGCAATAGTACAAGGTAAATCGGAGCAACTCAAATTGTGCAGAGAGCAAAATAATCCTTGTAGAAAATAGAGCAAAATTACTCATATGTCGACTAAAAAAACTGCAATACATATCACCCACTATTTAAACGTAAACATCAAGTTAAATTGCTGTTTACAATGATGGGCAATTCTTTTATTGGCAGAAATCTATTCTATCAGCTTCATCTGCATATTAATTGCTCTGCAAACTATGCTGTTTTATGAACCCGCAAATCTCCTCAAAAGCCTTCTTTGCTTCGGGAAACAGTGGCGAAAGAAGCGGAAAAGCGTGAATCATTCTGTCCCAAATACGGAGCGTTACCTTAACACCATCCTTTTCGGCAATTTTTGCAATGCTTACGCAATCGTCGTAATGAATTTCGTGCGTTCCAACGCAGATGTAAAGGGGCGGTAAGCCCTTAAATTTTCCGAATTGTGGCGACAATATTGGGTTGGTAGGGTCGCTATTGGCAATGTAAAAGTTTGTCCACGTTGTCCATGACCCCATAGGTGCCACATCTTTTCTGGCGTTATAAGTAAATGAGTTGGCCCCACACCTTAAATCCGTTACAGGAGAAATGGAGAAAGCAGCATTGGGCATAGGTAAATTGTTCTCTTTTATTAATAAAAGCAGTGAAAGAGTTAAGGTTGCTCCGGCCGATTCGCCTCCTACTATAATATTGTTTGGCTCATACCCCTGACTTAGCAGCCAATTATAGACCTTAACACAGTCGTTGGGTGCCGCAGGAAAGGGATGCTCAGGGGCTAGCCTATAGTCGAACACTAACGACCTAAGGTTACACCGTTGGGCAAACTTGGCCACATGCATCCTATGGGTAAGGCATGAACCCGAGATAAACCCTCCTCCGTGGATGTATAGCAACACCTTATCTGCAACAGGATTTTGCGGTATTATCCATTCGGCATTTATCCCATCGGCCACAACTACTTGCGTTGAAATATCCTTTGGTAGCTTAACCTTGGCGGATGCTTTATCAATTTCATTACGAAAATTCTCAACCGAAAAGGTTTCATCAACCACTTCGGGTTTAAGTTTTAACTTGAATAGATGCCTATTCTTGATTAGGCCTATAACTATTTTACTTTGAATGCTTTGCATCATCAATTTTTTTACGGTTGGGGGTTGTAGCCTGTGCTTTAGGTTTTTAATGTCTGTAAATCAAATTAATTTCGGAAAGTTCTTGTCCTATCTGATGA
>CAZTFJ010000295.1:0-4078 GCA_964612255.1 uncultured Rikenellaceae bacterium
CCTTTACCCTAACGGGTAGCAAGGCCTCAAACTACACCGTGGCCGATAGAACCGATTGCACCGCAGACATAACTCCGAAAAATTTGGATGTTGAAGGTATAACTGGTATTGTTACCAAAACCTACGATGCCAATCTTAATGCTCAACTCGATGGCACACCAATCCTTGCTGGCGTTATTGCTGGCGAAGAAGATGAGGTTACCATTGCCACCATCACATCCACGTTTGCCGATGCTAATGTTGCCGATGCAATTCCTGTAAGCATTATCTTTACGCTTGAAGGTGCAAAAGCAACAAATTATACCGTTAGCAACATTACTAATCTAGCGGGCAATATTACTCCAAAGCCGCTTACCATTTCGGCTAACAACCTAAGTAAGCAATATGGCGATGCGGATCCGGAACTTACTGTATCGTATAGCGATTTTGCCGAGGGTGAGGATCAGAGCTACTTGAGTGGTGCGCTAACTATTGAGCGTGAGGTCGGCGAAGCAGTTGGCTCATACGATATTGATGTAGGCGGTTATACATCTATAAACTATAGTATAACCAACGAAAAAGGTGTTTTTGAAATCATCAAACGAGTGCTTACGCTTGAGGGGATAACGGGAATATCAACCAAGGAATACGATGGCACAGTTGATGCCAGCTATATTGGCACACCTACGCTTACTGGGATTCTCTCGGGCGATGAAGCCGATGTGGAGATTGCCACAGTTACGGCTGCATATAATACCAAAAGTATTGGCGAGAGTAAAGCAGCTACCGTTTCAGCTACCCTAACGGGTAGTAAGTCGGGTAATTATCAGGTTGATGATATAACAAACCTAAAGGGAACCATTACAACAAAAACACTAACAGTAGCAGGTGCAAGCGCTAGTAGTAAAGTTTACGATGGTACCACCACTGCCGCTATTGTTGGCGCAACCCTTGTTGGGGTAGTGGATGACGATATTGTTGATTTTGGTACCCTTGTAGGCCAATTTCCATCGAAAAACCTGGGCACCGCGTTAAATGTTACCCCTGCTCTTACCCTCACAGGTTCCGATGCGGGAAACTACACACTAACCCAGCCCACAGGGCTTACTGCTGATATCACGGCTAAGGAGCTTACCGTAATTGGTGCATTGGCATCCAGCAAGATTTATGACGGAACAGTTGATGCCACCATCACCGGCGCAACTTTAAGTGGAGTAATCTCTGGTGATGTGGTGACATTGGCCAACCATTCTATAGGTGCATTTGCTAGCAAAGATGTGGACGAGGATATTACAGTGTCCACCGCTATGAGCATTACAGGCGACGATGCGGGCAACTACTCCTTCACCCAACCCGTAGGATTATCCGCCGATATTACGGCCAAGGAGCTTACCGTAACTGGTGCATTAGCATCAAGCAAGATATACGACGGAACGGTTGATGCCACCATAACAGGTGCAACTCTTAGCGGAGTCATTACTGGCGATGCGGTTGCACTTTCCAACCATACTGTCGGTACTTTTGCCAGTAAGGATGTGGATGAGGATATAGCAGTATTCACAACTATGAGCCTCACTGGAGAAGATGCTGGTAACTATTCGCTTATCCAACCCACTGGACTGAATGCCAGCATAACGACCAAAGAGCTATCCGTAGGAGGAACATTTAGCGTTGCTGATAGGGAATACAATGGAACCGTAAATGCCACCATCGCCACCAATTCGCTATCGCTAATAGGGATCATCACTGGCGACGAGGTAACCCTTAGCCCTTCGGTGGCCTTTGCCAATAAGCATGTGGGGTCAGCCAAAGAGATTCGGTTAAACGAATCGTCGGCACTAGGAGGTGCCGATGAGGCTAACTACAGCCTGTCGCTAGCCGATGCCCCCAGTGCCACGGCCAGCATAACGGCCAGAGAGCTATCCGTAGGAGGAACATTTAGCATTGCTGATAAAGAGTACGATGGAACCCTAAGTGCCACTATCGCCTCCAGTTCGCTATCTCTTATAGGAAAAGTCACCGGCGACGAGGTAACCCTTATCCCCGCTGTGGCCTTTGCCGAGAAAAATGTGGGGTCAGCTAAAGTGGTTCGTTTAACCGAATTTACGGCCTTAGGCGGTGTCGATGAAACTAACTACAGCCTGTCACTAATCGATGCGCCTACTACCACAGCCAGCATAACGACTAAAGAGTTATCTTTAGGAGGAACATTTACCGTTGCTGATAAGGAATATGATGGTAATACCGATGCTACCCTGACAACCAATAACCTAACATTAGTGGGCGTGGTAGCAGACGATGAAGTAACCCTTAGCAATGTAGTGGTAGAGTTTGCCAATGCAGAGGTGGGAGAGGACAAGACGGTAAGTATAGTAAACGCCAATATAGCTGGGATACATAAGAATAACTACACCCTAACGCTAGCAGGAGCACCTACTGCAACCGCTAGTATCACCGAGCCTAAAGTTGAGACCTACACACTCTCCATAACTATTGTGGGCAACGGAAACGTTGAGGTGGACGGTACGCCATACACTGAGGTCATTACCGTGAACGATGGAACGATTCTTAATTTGGTGGCTATGGCCGATGAAGGATGGCAGTTTGAGGCGTGGACAGGAGCAGAGACTGCTTCTGCTGAAGCCACTACAACTATTACTATGGATGCCGACAAGTCCATTACTGCTACTTTTACTGAGATTTCAGCTCCCTACTACACGGTTACTTTCACCGTATCCACTGGCTCAACAGCCATTGAAGGGGCTAGCATAACGATAGATGGAGTTGACGAGTCGTTAACCACCAATGTTGATGGTCAAGCCACTATTGAGTTGCAGGATGGTAGTTATCCCTTCACTGTGACCAAGGAGGGTTACGTTGATGCCACGGGAACCCTAACTGTAAACGGAGTTGCTGTGAGCGAGAGCGTATCGCTAACCCCTGTGGGAATTCCACAGACCCAGCTCACGCAGGTTAAGACTTACCCCAACCCCTTTAGCGATAGGATAAGCTTAACTCACGCCGAGGGTGTGCAAAGGGTAATTATTACCAATGTAATTGGAAAGGTTATGATGGATATGCAATTACATCAATCGGCCAAACAGATTATCTCAACCAGCTTACCATCGGGTGTTTATCTGATTATAATGATTGGTAAGGATGGAGGCAGAGAGGTTAGGCGAATGGTTAGGGAGTAGTAAAACCTATCAGAATTAGAAACCTGAATAGTTTAACATAGCCCAATTGCAACTATAAGTGCAATTGGGCTTATGCTTAGTATAAATATATGATTTGCAATACACGATGAGCCTTTAACCAAACCCATAAGCAACAGTCTAGCAACGCTTCTCTACAAGTTTTCCTTCACTGCTATACACTTGCATTTTATTTCGGAATCAATATTATATTTAATTGTAGATTGAAAAACGGAAGTGGTAGAATAGTTTGTGGAAAGGATATATCTGATTTTAATAAATGCATGGAATAAAGAATTTTTGTAGTGAATTATTAATTTTAAAAATTTCAATTATGAAAAAAACAATTATTTATTCACTACACGGGTTTGTGTGGATTTGCGACCTATGTATAATTTTTCTGGTTTCCCTTGCCGGAAATTTGTGGGCTACTAAAAGCGCACTGGCAAGTACAGCAATGATACTTGGAATTTATGCATGGTCACTTGCACTTTTTTACAGTGGCTATTCTTTCATCGTTCCTAAATTCTTTTCAAAAAACAGGCTTGGAGCAGGTTTTTTAGCAAGTTTTGGAGTTTGTTTAATTTTTCCAATCCTTCCGCATATGGAAAAAGTACTATCCGCCATATCTGGGAACGGATGGATGGGATATACCTTGGCGGGCTATATACAAGTTTTTTTCCTTACGTTATTTATCTGTGTTGCCGGAATACTTTTTAGGGCATTTATTAATTGGATAGATAACCAGCAAAAGAAAAAAGAACTTGAAAATGAGAAACTGAAATCGCAATTATTGGTGCTGATAAACCAGAACAACCCACATTTTATTTTCAACGTTCTAAATAATATCGATTCATTAATTACATCAAAACCGGCAAAAGCTTCTGAAACTATTAATAAATTGT
>CAZTFJ010000296.1:0-2882 GCA_964612255.1 uncultured Rikenellaceae bacterium
GTGCCCACTTTTAGGTCACGAGCTTCGGTTAGGTCAAAATCAAGCAAAGTGTTATTTACAAGCTCAATAATTTCGTTTTCGCCCTTATCGTTAAAGCAAAATTTTGCGCCAAAGTACAGGTTCTCAAAAACAGTAAGATCTTCTACTAGCAAATCGTCCTGAGGAACATAACCAATTAGCCCCTTTAGCTCGTTTTGTTCTTTGTTTATGTTATAACCATTTATGAAGATACCTCCCTTGGCAGGTTTTAAGTTCCCATTTAAAAGATTTATAAGCGTAGATTTGCCAACGCCGCTTCCTCCCATAATGGCTATAAGTTGTCCCGAATGGGCATCGAAAGTGAAAGGATGTACTCCGTCTTTACTCCCCTTGTGTCTATACTCAATACTTTCGGCCGTAAGCCGAATGTTTGTTTTACTCCATGATTGGAAAAAAAGGCCTGAAATTTTGCTGTAGTAAATGGGCTCAACCCGTGGGCTGCGAATAACTCCTCCTACTCCAAAAATGTAGGTTCGGCCAGGTTTAAGCACTTTGCTGTTCATGAATAAGTTGCTTGTACCAAAGTACTTTACCAAAAAGGTGTTGGTGCTAGCAATGTGAATAAAGAACAGTTTTCCTTGTAGATTTTTTAGTAAAATTCGTTGCGAACTATTTGGTTGTTGATCGTCGCCATCAAGTTGAATAATGTTATTGTCGTGTGGAACGCCCTCGGGTTTAGTGGCCAGAATAAAGTTTTTACCGTTTATAAATTCATAGTTCGGTATGTTAAACTTTTCTGCTATCGATTCAATAAAGCTAAGTTGCGAATCGGAAATAAATTCTGTATCAACAATAAACTCAACTAGCTGCAGCGTAAGCCAAACCTTTTGGTGCTGTTCAAACTCCGAGTTAATATCGTCGCAAATCCTTTCAATTCGTTCGTCAAGCGAGAGGATAACCGCATCCTTTTTCGATTTTCTTATCTCCGTGGGATGAAAAAAATCGAGTGCATTTAGGTATTCATCAACTTGCTCACGGCTAAGCTCTTTACTTAAAAAGTCGGCAATAACTCTATGAGCCGATTCGGTTACCTTACCTTCCTCTGTTTCAACAACAATGGCAAAAAGTCGGATTAAGGATTTGAGTAACGATTCGTTCATAAATAAATAAAAGAGAAATAGAAAATGCTAGAATGTTTACAGTATTATGTTGAACTTAAAACAAGTTAAAAGGATCTACCAGGGCGTCAACTAACGACTCTTTGTCTTTATCGATAGTAGGAGTGAGGCTAAGTACAGGAATTTCCGACTCGTTTATAATATGATGAGCAAAAGCCCCTATGTAGTAATCGCTAACGCTACCCTCTTGGTGAGTCATAATCATTATCAAATCGGCATTAACCTCGTTGGCATATTGCAAAACGTATTCGTGGTCGTACTTGTCTTTTCTCCTGAAAAACTGATGCGTACATTCAATGTCGTTATGATGAAAAACTCGTTCAATTTTCTTTATTCTGTTATAAAGATTTGTAGCCTGATGAATAATTCCCACTGAATGAACCGACACCAAATGGATGTGTGACCCAAAAAACTTGGCAAACGATACTGCACTCGCTACCTTTTCCCGGGTGCTTTTTGAGAGGTCAAGAGGTAAAACTATGTTTTTATAGCCAATGCTATGCGAGCCTTTAACCGAAATAACAGGGAAATCGGACTCGCTAATTATTTTTGTAGTATTGGAACCAATGAACTTTTTAAAGCCACTACTCGATCCATTTTTACCCATTATTATAAAACGAGCACTAATCTCCTTGGCTGTTTCAATAACAACATCAGAAACTTTTCCCGCTTTAACTATGTAGCTAAAATTTAGGTTAGAGGCCGCACATTCATTTTCAATAAGCTGCTGGAGACGCTGCGTTACTTCAGCTTTGGTTTTTTCTATACTAGCCTCAGTGCTGAATATTTTTGAGAAAAAATCAGTAGATTCAATTACGTATAGCAGCACTACCTCAGCTTTTAGAAAACGAGAAATATCGTAACATTGGTGAAGTGCTGATAACGATTGCTTTTGAAAATCAATACAAACTAATATTTTATTCTTTTTCATATCGTACAATTTTTACTGCTTATTAAACTCTGGGCTTGTAAAATTACTAAACATTTCGATAAATTAAGCGATTCATTAACCCTAAAGCCACCTAATTTTATACTTGGTGATTTATATCACCATAATATCAAAAGCCCAATAAAAATGGCACATTGCTTTGCTTTATAAACATTTATGAGTGATATTATGTTATAAAATATATTTGTTATTTAATTAACAATTGACTTGTAATTAATTTGCTATTATACAGAAGTCTATGGCACTAAAGCATTTGGGCAATCACATTTGTTATTGGTAGTTTCGTGGCAATTAATGAGAATAATCACATTGCGGAACACCAAAAATAAATTATTTTTGTTTGCACTAAATATTGAAATATTTTAATTTCTGGTTACAAGGAATTTATAACAAGTACAACAAATAATTAGTAATTCAATACGGGAGGATAAGTTATGCAAAACAAGCTTCAAGAGCTCACCGAGAAAATTTACCAGGAGGGCTTAACCAAAGGAACCGAAGAGGCAAACCAGCTGGTGGCAAAAGCTAAGGATGATGCGGCAAAAATTGTTGCCGATGCGAAAAAGCAAGCCGAGCAAATTGTTGCCCAAGCCAAGAAGGAAGCCGAAGATTTGAAAAAGAACATCGATACTGAGGTTGCCATCTCAACTCGTCAGGTTGTTAGCGGTTTAAAGCAGGATATTTCAAGCATTATCGAAGCAAAAGTGCTTGAAGCGCCCATTACCGAGGCTTTAAAAGATGTTGATTTTATAAAATCAATCATCGAGGCAGCTATT
>CAZTFJ010000296.1:2910-4073 GCA_964612255.1 uncultured Rikenellaceae bacterium
ACCCTTCAGCGTATACCGAATGCCTTATAGAATTATTAAAAACTGGAATCCAGACTCAACAGAACGCATATCACTTAAAATGCTAGTTCCCGAAAAAACGGAAAAAGATCTGGCTGAGTTTATCAAGAGCAAAACCATTAGCACTCTTAATCAAGAATTGGTAGTGGCTGCCGATAAAAATATTAAGTATGGGTCTAAAATTGGCCCTGCCGATGGTAGCTACCTTATCAGCTTTACCGAAAAAGATTTCGAAAACCTCTTCAGGGAGTATATGCGTCCTCGTATTCTAGAACTTCTACTCGAAAAAAAATAGCATGGCACGAGAGTACTACTACTTAATTGCCGGACTACCCGACCTGTTTCTCGATCAGGAGCGGAAAGACTTTAACCTCATTAAGATTAAAGATGAGATTAAAGAGCACATCCACCCCAACGACTTCCGATTGGTAGAGAAGCTATTCCTGGAGTACGACAACGAGAACTTCCAAAATTTTCTCTTCGAGCGGAATAGGGAGTTTAACTCGCTGGGTAAGTATTCCGAGGATCTTTACAAAGAGTTTGAAGAGAACATATCGGAATTTCCTGAATATATCCAAAGTTTTTACAATATATATAAAGGTAAGAACGACGATTCCGAGGAGGATGATCAGGAAACTGACCTTTACTACAGCGACAAGGTAGAGAAAATCCCAGAGGTGAAATTCCAAGAGATGTTTTATGAGTACATGAAAGCATCCGAAAACCGTTTTTTAAAGGAATGGTACAACTTCCTTTTAGTATTTAATAACCTGCAAGCCGCCATTAGTGCTCGTAAAGCCGGAGCCGATATTACCCCACAAATGGTGGGTGAAGGCGAACTTGTAGAGATTTTTTCGCGAAGTCAGGCTGCCGATTTTGGGTTAAAACGCGAAATCGATTACCTCGATACGCTGTTGCAAATTACAGAGCAAACAGATATTATTGAGCGCGAACGCAGAATTGATATGTTAAAGTGGGATATGGCCGATGAGCTAACCACCTTCGACTACTTTAATATCGATAAAATTTTGGCATTCCTAGTAAAAGCCAACATTGTGCAACGTTGGGCTAAGCTCGACAGCACCATTGGTGCTCAGATGTTTGAGAAGCTAGTAACAGATCTTCGCGAATCGTACAAAATGCCC
>CAZTFJ010000297.1:0-4064 GCA_964612255.1 uncultured Rikenellaceae bacterium
CTATGGAGCTAGGGCCAACAAGGGGAATTACCTCTACCCCTTTTTGATGTGCTATTGCAACCAAATGCGCACCGGGATCGGCAACCGCCGGAACGCCTGCCTCCGACATCAAACCAACAGAAACATCGCCATCGAGAATTGACGCTAACGCCTGCACTTCCTGAAAAGTAGAGTGCTCGTTGAGTTCGCTAAACCTCAGCTCATCAATGGCAAGAGGCATTCCCAACTTAGAAAGGTATCGTCGGGCTGTACGCACATCCTCTACAATAAAAGTTGAAAGGCTTCGGGTAACCTCAATTACATAATCGGGTAACACTTCTGAAACATTATCACCACCAAGGCTAGTGGGCAATAGGTACAACTTTGAACTCATATGCTCAAATTTAATTTCGAAATGTATAAAAAATGCCCGATTTCTCGGGCATTTTTTATAACACTAAATACTATTACTTGTATTCAAGAGGTAACACATCGCCTCTAAGTACCATTAACCCATTAAGGGCCAAAGCTTGCATTTCATCCTCACCAGGGTAAACAGCTACTGGAGCAATGAAACCAACCATTTCTTTGATATAATCTACAAGATAGGTATTATGCGCAATGCCACCAGTTAGTATTATTCCATCAACTTTACCCTTAAGAACGGCAGCCATTTGGCCAATATGCTTGGCTATATTGTACGACATGGCATCCTGCAGCAGTTGAGCCTTCTTATCGCCGGCTTTAGCCTTCATCTCAATCTCGTAGGCATCGTTAGTACCAGCGTGAGCTACCATTCCTCCTTGTCCTGTAATCATCTTCTTTATCTCATCGTAGGTATGCTCACCGCTAAAGCAAAGCTTGGCCAGCTGGCCAGCAGGAACTGTTCCTGCCCTCTCTGGGGAGAATGGGCCTTCGCCATCTAACGCATTATTAACGTCAATTACTCGTCCCATGTAATGCGCACCAACCGAAATGCCACCGCCTAAATGGGCAACTATTAGGTTTAACTCCTCGTACTTTTTGTCGAGGCTTTTAGCATACTGACGCGCAATAGCTTTCTGGTTAAGCGCATGAAAAATTGAAAGGCGCTGAAATTTTGGATGTCCTGCTATACGGGCAACGTCTTGCAGCTCATCAACAACAACAGGGTCGGCAATGTAAGCCTTTGCGCTAGGCAAATTACGTGCAATATCGTCGGCAATTAAAGCGCCAAGATTGCTTGCATGCTCACCCATAATGCTGTTCTTTAAATCCTCTTTCATCCGGTCGTTTACAAAGTAAACCCCCGACTCAATGGGCTTAATTAACCCTCCGCGACCTACTACAGCAGATATTTTATTGATATCAATCTCTGCCTCCTGAAGCTCCTTCATGATGATATCCTTGCGGAACTCAAACTGCTCTGTAATCCGTTTAAACTGAACTAACTCTTCAGAATTGTGCCTAATGGTTTTCAGAAAAACCGACTTAGCATTCTGATAAACAGCTATTTTAGTAGAAGTTGACCCAGGATTTATTGCGAGTATTAAAAATTCGTTCATTGTAATGTTATTTTTGGGTTATTACTTGGCAGCGTTAGCAGCCAAAGCAATTGAATACATTTTAGACTGAACGCTATCGCCCCTAGATGTAAGTACGCAAGGAACCTTAGCACCCATAACCATAGCACCGAGTTCTCCTTTAGCCAGCTTGGTGCAAGCTTTAAAGAAAACGTTACCACTCTCGATATTTGGGAATAGGATACAGTCGGCATCGCCAGCAACCTCGCCAGTAAGTTTTTTAATTTTAGCCGCTTCAGGATCGATTGCCACATCAAGAGCCAGAGGGCCATCAATTAATGCACCCTTTATTTGGCCACGGTCGCCCATTTTAGAGATAATAGTTGCCTCAACGCAAGCAGGCATAGCAGCCGATACTTGCTCGGTTGCAGCAAGCAATGCAACCTTTGGCTTCTCAATACCAAGTGAATGAGCTGTTTTTATTAGATAATTAGTGATGGCAATTTTCTGCTTTAAATCTGGAGCAGGTATTATTGCCACATCACCCACAACAAGAAGTTTTGGGTAGGTGGGTACCTGAACTACGGTTACGTGGCTAAGAACTGCCTTTGGAGGTAGTAGTCCTTTCTCCTTGTTTAGGATAGCGCGCATATACTTATCGGTACTAACCAACCCCTTCATAAGTACATCGCCCTCGCCATTGTTAATAAGTTCAACTGCTTTTGAAGCAGCCTTCATCTCATCGTTCTCCTGAACAATTTTAAATTTTGAAGGGTCGATATTATGCTTAGCACAAACTTCCTTAATGGTAGGCTCGTCGCCCACAAGAGTTGCCTCAACAATACCCATATCAATAGCCATGCTTACAGCCTCAATGGTATGGTCGTCGTTAGCAAAAGCAGCAACTAGGCGCTTTTTGGGTTTGCTTCTTAGCACATCAAACAGTTGATCCAATTTAGTGATAGCCATATTTAATATTTTTTTAAAGGTTACAAATAATTGCTACTTGCTTATTCCATTTACAATTTGAGCAGTATCTGAAGCGATAACCAACTCCTCGTTAGTTGTAATCGCCATTACTTTAACTCTAGAGTTTGGCCTGGTAAGCATTTTATCTTTACCACGAACTCCCCTATTGGCTTCAGGATCAAAATCAACTCCTAGGAAATGTAGCGAAGAGGAAACTTTTTCGCGTAATACGCTATCGTTCTCGCCAATACCTCCGGTAAAGATAATTAGGTCAACCCCATCCATAGCTGCAGCGTACGATCCAATAAATTGCTTTACTCGGTAGTAGTACATATCGAGAGCAAGCTGAGCCCTTTCGTGGCCTTCGGCAGCGGCATTCTCTAGGTCACGCATATCTGACGATAAGCCCGAAATACCAGCAACTCCACTTTTCTTGTTAATCAAATCGCTAATACCCTTAAAATTAAGGTTTTCGCGTTCTGCAATGTAAAGCAACACACCTGGATCGATACTTCCACAACGAGTACCCATTATAAGGCCATCAACAGGAGTAAAGCCCATTGAGGTATCAACCGATTTACCATTTTTAATTGCCGCAATGGAAGCTCCATTCCCCAAGTGGCAGGTAATAATACTGCTCGACTCAAAGTTCATATCAAGCATTTTGCAAGCCTTTTTTGCTACAAACTTATGGCTAGTTCCGTGGAAGCCATACTTGCGAATTTTTGATTTCTCGTAGTACTCGTATGGAATTGCATACAGATAAGCATGCTTAGGAATACTTTGATGAAACGATGTATCGAAAACAGCAACCTGAGGCACATTTGGCAAAAGGTTTTCCATCGATATAATCCCTTTCAGGTTGGCTGGATTATGAAGAGGTGCCAACTCAATACACTTTTCAATTTCAACTTTTACCCTCTCATCAATAAGACTACTCTCGGTAAAAAACTCACCACCATGGGCAACACGATGGCCAACAGCCTTAATCTCTTCCAGACTACCAATAACGCCATGCTTCTCATCAACAAGTGCCTTAAGAATAAGGTTAATACCAACGGTATGGTCAGGAATGTCCTTAACCACCTCGTAGCGCTCTTTGCCTTCGGGTTTGTGGGTTAATATTCCATCGGTTAAGCCAACACGCTCAACAAGACCTTTTGCTAAAAGCTGGTCCTTGTCACTCATATCGATTACTTGGTACTTAATCGACGAGCTACCACAGTTTAATACAAGAATAATCATTGGGGGTAATTTTAGTATTTGATTTACAGAAAGTTATAATATTTTTAAAGAATTCTCAAAATTACAAAAAAACATCCTAAACCTAAAGGATGAAAATTAGTTTTTTGATTGCAAGGCACATAGAGCATCCACATTCATTTACAAAAGGTTGCGTAAACTAAGGGGTTAGCCCAAAGAGGTGTTTAAGAACAATGATATAAAACATCTATCGAGGATCTACGACGGGGTGTACAACTCTGAAGCCAATATAACTTCGTTTGTTAGCAGGATCGTCGCTGCCTCGGCAGGCAACTCTGCTACCACCAATATAACCATTTGAACTTTGGTTCAGACGAATCATTGCCGTTCTGTTTATTGTAGTCGGAATTT
>CAZTFJ010000298.1:0-4055 GCA_964612255.1 uncultured Rikenellaceae bacterium
GGAACCAACAGCCATTGTTGGCGATTTAGACTCGGTTCCCGAAAACCTAAAGCAGAAATACGCCGACAGGGTTTTCTTTAACCCCGATCAGGATACCAACGATTTAACCAAAGCAGTTCTATGGTGCAACGAGAGAGATTTTAAAAACATTACCATACTGGCTGGCACTGGCAAGCGCGACGATCACACCCTTGGGAATATTGGGTTGTTATCCCGCTACAAAAAGCTTGGCCTTAACGTAAAAATGGTTACCGATTACGGAACTTTTACCCCTATGCTAACCAGCGCACGGCTCGAGAGCTATGCAGGCCAACAGGTGTCTATCTTTTCGTTCAACAACACAACCAGAATTACCACACACAACCTTAAGTATCCAATAACCGAGAGTACACTGCCCGAGCCCTGGATGGGAACACTTAACGAAAGCCTTGGCAGCTGGTTTGAGTTAGAGTTTGAACAAGGGCCAGTTATAGTATTTCAGAATCACAGGTAAATAAAAAGGGTTTCGCGAAAAATGCGAAACCCTTTTCAATATTTAGTACTCTAACAAAAACTACTCAATTTCAGTAATCCAGCCGTGCTTATCCTCAATATCGCCATACTGAATACCCACAAGAGTATCGTACAGTTTTTTTGATATTTGGCCAGGCTTTCCATCCTTACAAAACTTGTAAACTTTCCCAGTGTCTAGGTCGTTCACCTCGCCAATGGGCGAGATAACTGCAGCAGTACCGCAAGCTCCAACCTCATCAAAGGTATCAAGTTCCTCAACAGCAACAGGTCGACGTTCAACCTTTAATCCTAAATCTTCGGCCAGTACAGTAAGGCTCATATTGGTTATTGAACCCAGAATAGACGACGATTTTGGTGTGATATAGGTATTATCCTTAATACCAAAAAAGTTTGCAGCACCAATTTCATCAATATATTTTTTCTCACATGAATCGAGGTACATGGGAGCACCATAACCAGCTTTCTGCGCTTTAATTGTGCCTCTTAAGCTGGCAGCATAGTTTCCGCCCACTTTAAAAGTACCTGTTCCAAGGGGAGCTGCACGGTCGCTATCGCGGACAATGGCAATTTTAACCGGGTTGAAACCCTCCTTAAAATAAGGCCCAACAGGGGTTACAAACACAACAAACATATACTCTTTGGCAGGCCTAACACCAACCTCGGCACCCGATCCGAAAAGCATTGGGCGGATATAAAGCGAAGCACCAGTGCCATGAGGAGGCACAAAATCTTGATTTAGCTTAACCGCTTTTACCACAGCTTGCTTAAATAGTTCTGTGGGAACTGGTGCCATATGTATGCCCTCAGCCGATTGCTGCAAACGCTTGGCATTCTCTTCCCACCGGAATAACCTTATCCTATTATCTTTACCCCGATAAGCCTTCATCCCCTCAAATGCTTGTTGGCCATAGTGCAATGCTGTTGCTGCTATGTGCAAAGGCAAAGATTCCGAATCGGAAATCTCAAGTTCGCCCCACTCACCATCTTTGAACGTGCAGCGCACGTTGTAATTAGTTTTTACGTAACCAAAAGGCAGGTTACTCCAATCGAGCTGTTGCATGATAACTTTTTTTAGTTTGATATTTATTCCCAAAAATACACAAATAGCAGGGATAACAACCTGAAATAATTATGTTTTATGGCAATATCGGCAAAGAAAAAACTAGCCAGCCAAACCCTGCAATATTTTGATTATGGTGAAGCGTTAAAGTTTAAAAAAGCCAATTGCAGACTCAAGCGTTTTTGCCCTATCGGTCAACTTCATGGCGCTTTCATTTAATTCATTTGCCTTATGCGCATTAATTTGGGCTTTCTCGCTAAGCTGAGTTATTGACATGTTTATTTGCTCTGAGCCAATGGTTTGCTCTGAACTTGCAGCGGTTATCTCTTGAATATGAGTTGTAGTGGTAGTTACATCAGGTATAAGAAGTTCAATAAGATCTGTTGACTTATGAGTTGCGGCAACAGTTGAGTTGGCCGACTCAATAATATCGCTAGCAGCCACCTTGCTCTTTTCGGCCAGCTTGCGCACCTCGGCTGCCACTACAGCAAAACCCTTACCGTGCTCGCCAGCTCGGGCGGCCTCAACAGCTGCATTTAGCGCCAAGATATTGGTTTGAAATGATATGTCGTTAATGATATTAATCTTCTCATTTATCCTATTTATTGCCTCTAGACTACTCCGCGACGAAGAGGAAACTTTCTTAATGCCATCGGAAACCTTAAGCGTTAGAACTTCGGTTTTCTTCGAGTTGTCCGAATTCTGCTGAATATTCGAAACCATCTCCTCCATCGATGACGAAACCTCTTCGATTGACGATGCCTGCACGTTGGCGCTCTCAAGAATATCGCTAGAAGTTGCGCTTATATGATCGCCCTCGTAAGCTATCATCTCCGAACTTGATTTAATCTCCGAAATTACTTCAACCAAATTTGCCTGAACAGCAATAATGGAATTAGCCACCAGCCCCACCTCATCCTTTCGTTCAGAAAATTCTTTATCAACCTTGATGGTAAGATCGCCCTGTGCCACTGTATTGAGCAACCCGGTAACACTGCGAAGAGGTTTAAGCATACGAGCCGAATAGGCTAACAAAACCCCTGTTATTCCAATGCCAATACCATTGGCCAAAAGTACAGGATAAACATCGGGATGCTTTGAAGCAAGACTTGTATTTACTGCAATTATTAAAAGATTAACAACCCATAGCATTCCAATTTTAAAGAAAACCGATCCTCTAAAAAAATACCTAAGTATTGCGGATGCAACGGGTATCCCCAACACAAAGGTTGGTATTAAGCGTAACAGCGAGTCTGTCATAATTATTTGGTTTAAAATTATAATACTAACAATTAAAAAAATAGATTCACCCTAATTTAATCAATTCAACAATGCAATTCCAGTTGCGTAACAATTTTTTTTGCAAAAAGATGAGCTGCTAGTATAAACAGAGCCAACAATAAACCGGAACATAGCTAAAAGTCATGGGAACAATATCAAATTTTCACTACCTTGCGGCCTAATTTACAAGCAGGTAAAAAATCTATATAAACAAAATGTTTCTTTCGCTTTAATGATACACAATGATTAAAAATATTCTTTTTGTTGCGCTAGGAGGAGGTATTGGAAGCACACTAAGATATATTGTATCGCTTGCCGTGCAAAAAAATTTAGGGGTAACATTTCCGTGGGGAACCTTAGCCGTAAATATCTTAGGTTCATTACTCATAGGCTTTTTATACGGCATTGCCGATAAGGGGCAACTTATTTCCAGCGAATGGAGGTTATTCCTCATGGTTGGTATTTGTGGTGGGTTTACCACCTTCTCGGCTTTTGCAGGCGAAAGTTTTACTTTTTTACGTAATGGCGAATACTTTTCGTTAGCTCTTTACAGCGGATTAAGCCTTTTTCTTGGTATATTAGCAGTGTATTCTGGTTACAGTTTTGCTAACTTAATCCGTTAGAAATATGAAAGCATCAAATGAAACTGTTGTAATGTCGGTTTACCTAAGCTCTACCGACAGATTTCATGGGAGTTTACTTTACGAGGCAATAACCATTGAGGCCAAAAACTACGGCATTTCTGGAGCAACTGTTTTTCAAGGATTAATGGGATACGGAGCCAGTAGCCGGATGCAATCGACTAAGTTTTGGGAACTGGCAAGCAAGTTTCCGGTTGTAATTCAACTAATTGACGAGAGAGCCAAAGTTGAAAGGTTCCTAAATCATGTAAGGCCATGGTTTCAGGAGGCTCAAAAAGGTCATATGGTAACCATCACTCCAACTGAAATTGTTCTATGCCGTGGTGGTAATGCCGATTGCTAAATATTTATCAACAAGTGCAATAATAAGTAAACCTTGGCATAAAGATTGAAATAGCTCACAACAAACAAATTAGCACCTAACCACCAGACAAAACCGTGAAAACACTTTTTTTGAGGATCTCTAAGCAATCTGCTCTTTATATCCTGCTTTTTATACTTATTAGCATTAGCGCCAAATCGCAACAGAACAGAATTGAGTTCCTTAGCGACAGTATTCG
>CAZTFJ010000299.1:0-4023 GCA_964612255.1 uncultured Rikenellaceae bacterium
TTGGCTCAAGCTCAACTAATGCTGTGGTGAATTCTGCTGTTGACATAATTGTATGGTTTAAGTTTTATTTTTATTCAGTCTAAATAAATGTCTATGCAAATATACAACAGGATTAAACAAAACCAAATTGCACCACACCAAAACCACCTAAAATAGCCACAAAGTCTAAATAAGAAACAGGGATGTTATTAATGAGAACAAGGGTTACAGGGTATCCTTTCTAAATTAATTCTAAACAAGAAAAAAGAGAAAAATAAATTCAATTTCAGAATCTATCTGTTTAAAGTAATGTAGTTGGAGCAGTCTGAAAAGTACAACTAAACCTTGAATTTATGAGAGATTAAGTAGTAAGTAGTTTTTAAAATCGGTAGCCGAAGACACTATGGCCACATTAGAAGTAATTGTTATAGCACCCTGCTCAACCTGATAACCAGTAACCCCAATTTTTGTATTTGAAAGTTGAGCTTGCAGATTAGCAAAATGTTTAACAAAAAAATCATCGGGTTTAGCTACTGTAAGGGCAGTGAAAAGCATTGCAACATTCTGCTTTTTAGCTATACTCACAATATCATCGAAGGGAACAGACTGCCCAAGGTATATTGTGCTATAGCCCTCGCTTTGTGCAATATAGTTAAAGTACAAAAGGCCAATTTCGTGAAGTTCATCCTCAGGCAAGTAGAAAAGAATTCTACTCTCCTTTGAGGGTTTTACCCTAACGTCTTGACTGGCTTTAATTATAGCATTACGTAATAGATTGGATGTAAAATGTTCTTGAGCGGGAACAATCCCCCCCGACTGCCAAAGCAAGCCCATACGACGCTGGAAAGGTATCAGCATCTTCTCATAAGTCCACTCAAATCCCCGGGCATTAACTACCTCGTTAAAGGTTTCAACAAAAGCTTTCTCGTCCATACGTATAGCAGCCGAAAGCAAACTTTCAGGTACAGTTGGTGTCCCAACCACATTGCTTCCCTTGTTGATAAGCGACACCATATCTTCACTACTCATACTAGCAATGCGGCTAATTTTATACCCTAGGCTTAACAATAATTTTATGTTTAAGGCCAATCGCAAATCGGCATCAGAATATCTTCTGATGTTAGTCTCTGTTCGCGATGGGGAGAACATACTATAGCGTTTTTCCCAGATTCTTATGGTATGGGCTTTTATTCCGGTTAGAACGGAAAGCTGCTTAATGCTATACATTTTGTTTAGTATTGTTTACAGATAATCAACAATCACATACAAATTTAGTTCATTTTTTGATGCCAAAAGCTAAACCCTACTGCTTACGAATTATCATTAAACCATCCCTTAAAGGCAAAAGAACTTTCTGCAAGTTGGGGTTGCCGCTCACCATCTTATTGAATTCCATAACTCCTTTAGTGTAAGCATCATCTGGTCCTGGAAGCAGAACTTTACCATCCCATAGCACATTATCGGCTAAAATATATCCTCCAGAGTTTACCTTGGGTAAAACAAGGTTCAAGTATTCAGGATACTGTCTTTTATCGCCATCAATAAGCACCAAATCGAATGTTTCGCTAAGCGTTGGGATAATATCGATAGCACTACCAATATGAAGTGTAATTTTGCTATGCAAACCCGACTTAAGGAAATACTCCTGAGCAGTGTCGCAAACCTCATCGTTTATCTCAATGGTATGAAGCATTCCACTTTCGGGTAAACCCTTTGACATACAAATAGCAGAGTATCCGGTGTAAGTACCAATCTCGAGAATTTGTTTTGGCGAAATCATATAGCTAATCATCTCAAGCAACTTGCCCTGTATTGGGCCACTTAACATTCTCGGTTGTAAGCTTGTAAGATGTGTTTGCCTGTTTAATTCGTACAGCACATCATCCTCGGGCGAGGTATGCCTTAGCAAGTAATCCTCCATGTCGTTGGACAGGAATAACTCTGGTTCCATTCTTTACTTGTAAATTAATGTAGTAAGATTTTGTTCCGATAAGTTTTCGTTTGCAACCCTAAGCAAATCATCGGCCGATAGGGCCTCAATTTTGGCACTAACCGACTCGAATCCCTCAACAGTATTATAAAATAAAAAGCTACGAGCAACACTAAGCATTAGCGACTCGCCATTCTCCGAGGCAATTGCCAACTGACCAATAAGTTGACGCTTTGCCTTTGCCAACTGCTGAACACCTAACCTTTTAGTGCGCAATAACTTTAGCTCTTCGAACAGTAAATTTTGAGCCCTCTCGAAATTAGATTTATCGCTTCCAAAGTATATGCTAAACACACCAGTATCGGAATAGGGTGTGTACGACGACTCAACATTGTAGGCATATCCAGATCGCTCACGAAGTGCAAGGTTTAACCTAGAATTTTGCCCTGGTCCGCCTAGCACATTATTTAGCAAGTACATTGCCACCCGTTGGGGATTATGCAAATCGTAAGTTCTACAACCAACAATGCAGTGCTGCTGAAAAGTTCGCTTGCGCAACTCTTTAACAGTAGGCGCAGCAGGTAGAATAGGTTCACGAGTAATCTGTCTTAAATTAGGGGCAACTGAACCAAAGTATCGCTCGGCCAGCTTAACAACCCGTTTAAAAGGCAAATTGCCAATGGAGCAAAATACGATTTGATCGGTATTGTAACACCTATTCATAAAGGAATAAATATCAGCGCGCGAAAATTTCTTAATAATCTTTTTTGCGCCCAAAATATTTCGCCCAAAAGGATGATTAGGATAAAGCAACTCCTCAAAATCGTCGAAAATTAATTCCGAGGGGCTATCCTTATACGAGTTAATCTCATCGAGCACCACATCTTTTTCCTTCTGCAACTCCTTTTCCGGAAAGGTTGATCGAAAAAGGATATCGTACATCAGCTCAATGGCCCTATGGTAATCTTCTTTTAAAAAAGTAGCATGAATTACCGTTTCCTCCTTGGTTGTATAGGCGTTAAGTTCGCCACCAACATCTTCTAACCTACTATTTATATGGTATGCCTTGCGCCTTTTTGTTCCCTTAAAAAGTACATGCTCAATAAAATGAGCTAAGCCATGCTCCTGCTCCATCTCATCGCGAGTACCTGCATTAACCATCACACACCCATACGCTACTGGCGAATGGGTTCGCCCATGCACTACCCTAATTCCATTACTTAACGTGTGGCTATCAAATATCATAAATCACAAAAATTAAAACCGCAAACCTAGTGAATTACAACGATATGGCAAAGCCTATATCGAGAAGTTGTTTTAAAACCACCAAAACAAGCATTACGAATTAGTTTTGCTATTTTAAATCGTTCTAAATAGTTGTACGTTTTAAAAAATAGTAAGCTGATAATCAAGTATGGTAGCAAAAACACTAAATATTTCACCTCACAATGTTTGGTAGTAAAAGAATTTTGCATACTTTTGCATCCGCAAAACGCTGGTGCCATAGCTCAGTTGGTAGAGCAACGGACTGAAAATCCGTGTGTCCCCGGTTCGATTCCTGGTGGCACCACAGAGAGCCTTAAGCAATTAAGGCTCTTTTTTATTATAAATATTCCTGAAATTTTAGTACTACATTGTTTATTTAAAGTGATCTGGTTTTATCGTCATAATACTGAAAAATGGTTGGTAGTTATTAAAAAAAGATGAATCTGACCTTATATTCATTTTAATAGTTTGTTTTTCTTCATCTGCCCCATCCCTAAAGGGTGCGAAGAACCGGAACAAAGTGGAGCTCGACGAAGTCAAAATCAAGTTGCTCCCTTTAGGGTTAAGGGCAAACAAGTTGATTTTCTGAAACTGGTTTCAGAAAACTTTTATCAAATTGGGTCATAGCCTATATCTTAGAAGGTTTTACCAACTATTTTTCAGTACATTACCGTTTTATCATGAAATCACCCAAAGCGCCAGCAAACCTATCTGCCAGCAAAACAGGGTTTCACAAAGCAGTTTAAAAACAATCAGAAATTATTCTTTTACATCAACTAATTTCACACCTAATTTTACCAATTCTAATTCTGTGGTTAATATTTTCGTAGCAGCATCTTTGTTAAGAT
>CAZTFJ010000300.1:0-3999 GCA_964612255.1 uncultured Rikenellaceae bacterium
CATATCTGCCAAAATGATAAACGGGGTCGTTTTGTCATTACGATATAGTGTTATATAATATTATGTGCTAAGAATTATCTATTCCAAAAAATTGGAACGATTCAGGAAAGTTTAATAAGTAGCCAGTCAAATATAGGGTAAAAATTCTTCCTCTGCAAATAATGAATAGCGCTAAAGCCTCTTGTTACAAGGCATTTATCTACACATATCCTATTTCAATCGTTTACGAAGTGTTGAATTTTTTTTAAAAATTTTTATTAAAAAAACTGATTAAACAACAATCGCTTAGTTTACCCTTATTAAAATTGATTACCAAGCAAGTTTATAATTGGTAACAAAAAGCCCCGTTGATAAAAACGGGGCTACAAAAAAGAGTGCTAATATAATTAAGGTATACCTAACGTTTTTTGGTAGTATTACGAACAATAAGTTCGGTGGGTAACACTTCGGTATGTGGCTCCTGTGTTTTCTCACTATTTATTCTATTAATGAGCATTTGCATTGCCCTTTCGCCCATTGTGAATCCAGGCTGACTAACTGTAGTAAGAGTTGGTTCAATCATCTCAGCAATGTAATCGTTGCCAAAGCCAACTACAGAAATCTCATCGGGAATTTTAACCCCATTTTTCTGTAAAGTTTTAACTACGCCTGCCGCGGTAAAATCGTTTACAGTGAAAATGGCATCAAACTTAACCCCATCGTCAATTAGCTTTTGGGTTTGTACTAGTGCACTTTCAAAGTTATCACAATGAATTACCAGCGACTCATCAATCACAACACCATTTTTACGATGAGCTTCGAGATAACCTTTTAACCTGTTGCGACCAATTGAGCGGCTTTGGGGGCCAGAGAAATGAACAATTCGTCTGCGTCCTTCAATAATGAGGTATTGTGTTGCCTGAAAAGCGCCTTCGTAATCATCAATCAACACACGGTCTGCCTGAAATTCTTCAATCATCCTGTCGAAGAAAACAACCGGAATACCCTCCTCGTCTAAACGGCGAAGATGATCAAAATTTGTGGTTTGCTTGGTAACAGAAATTAGGAGACCATCAATTATGCTATGACGAAAGGTTTCGCAAACCTCAACCTCTTTGGTGAAATCTTCGCCCGATTGGCTAACCATTACGCTAAATCCATGCTCATTGGCCACCTTATTAATACCACTGATTACGGAAGAAAAAAAGAAATGTACAATTTCTGGAATAACCACACCAATAACATTGCTCCGCCTGTTCCTAAGGCTTAACGCAATTGGGTTTGGACGATAATTCATTTCTACAGCCAGCTTGTTCACCTCGTCCTTGGTGGCCTGACTAATATCTGGATGATCCTTAAGTGCTCGCGAAACGGTTGAAGGACTTATACCCAGCAGCCTAGCAATATCCTTAATGGTAACATTGGATGATTTCATATTCAAATTATTAAAATAGAGGGCTACACAATTTGCAGCAACCAAATATAACGATAAAAGCAAAAGGTAACAAAGTTTAACCTGAATTGTTACTAAGAAAATACTTTAGAAAACAGCTAAACATTTGTTTTAATTTCAAACGTTTGCACACTCGTTTGCGTTAACGATTGCAGTGATTTTTAGCGAATTATTAAATTCGGGGCATTGACTTAATGTTAATTTTACGTTAAATTGTAGGAGATTTAGAAAAGTTTATGAGTAGCCTCATTTTTCATAAATCAAATTAACTTAACCTTAATAATAATGAGCCAAAAATTTTTAAGAAACTGTATGTTTCTCCTCATTTTTCTTTCGCTTGGCGTTAGTGCTTGGTCGCAGGAGATAGCAGTAACAGGGAAAGTAACTGACTCAAAAGATGGATCGCCATTAATTGGAGTGAATGTTATAATTAAAGGCACAACAACAGGTACAGTAACCGATTTGGATGGAGCATATGCAATAACAGCACCATCCAATGCTGTATTAGTATTCTCGTATTTGGGTTACGAAACATTAGAACTACCTGTAGAATCAAGGCGTATAATAAACACGCAACTCACTGAAGCTTGGGAAACTCTCGATGAAATTATAGTGATTGGATATGGTACTCAGAAAAAAAGTGATAGAACTGGTGCTGTAACACATGTAAAAGCCGAGGAGTTAAACCAAGGAGTACTTACTGATCCTATTCAGGCACTACAGAGTAAGGCTGCTGGAGTGATGATTACAAAAAAAGGTGGTGACCCAAATTCAGGCTTTTCAATAAAAATTAGAGGCGCATCAAGTTTAAGCACTGGAACCGGGCCTTTATTTGTTGTTGATGGTGTTCCTGGTGTTGACCCAACAACAATTGCTGCTGAAGATATTGAGTCATTTAATATTTTAAAGGATGCCTCGGCAGCTGCAATTTATGGATCACGAGGTGCCAATGGTGTTGTTATAATTACAACCAAGCGCGGAAATGCAAAAAAAGGCAGCCAAATCACTTTTAATACATACATCTCTACAGATTTTGTAGCCAATAGGCTCGATTTAATGTCTGCTAGTCAAATTAGACAATATGTTGAGGACTATAACCTAGACTTTGTTGATGGTGGTGCTGATATAGATTGGCAAGATCAGATATACAGACCAGGAATGTCTCAAAACTATAACGTAGGGTACTCAGGAGGAGATGAAAATGGAACCTACCGAGTTTCTTTAACACATAATAATTTTGAAGGGGTTGTTATTGGAACCGACAAAACAAGAACGATTGGTCGTATAAATATCGACAAGAATGCTTTTGATGGTAAGCTTAAAATTCAATCGGGCTTATCTGGTACTTTTGAAAAAAACAACTACATATCATACGGAGGATGGGGATCGAACGATATACTATTCCAAGCATTTCAACGCAACCCAACCGACCCTGTTTATGATGAGGATAATAATCTTTACGATACTCAGAGAAGTTTCAACTATTGGAACCCTGTTAAACTTGTAGACGACATCCATAACGAGCGGGATGCTAAACGTTTTAACGGTTTTATTAATGCCGATTTAGAATTATTTGAAGGCCTGCATGCTGGCATTAACATAGGTTACACCCGCAACGACAGTGAAAGTTTTTACTTTGAACCTACAACTTTAAGGATGGGTACAACTAGTGGCTATGGCCGAAGAGCTTACGATAACTTTGAATCAAAAATCCTTGAAACCACCCTACGTTACAATAATTCTTTTGGAGAGAATAATGTTGAAATCATAGGTGGATACTCGTTTCAGGAGGATTTCTCTACTGGTTTATCGGCTCAAGGATCTCAACCATTCTTGGATTACACGATGATGCATGACCTATCAATTTTCCAAGATGTTAATCCTGGCGATATAAACTCATATAAACTATCTAGCCGATTAATTTCATTCTTTGGACGTGGGATATACAACTACAACCAGAAGTACTATTTAACTGCAACTATTCGTCGTGATGGGTCTTCTCGTTTTGGTAAAAATAATGAGTGGGGTTGGTTCCCATCTGCATCTCTTATGTGGAATATAACAGGCGAAGAGTTCATGAGCGAATTTGACTTTGTAAATAGCCTGAAATTTAGAGTAGGTTACGGTATTACTGGTAACCAAGAAATTGGTATTTACAATGACTTGGCGTACTATGTGTCTGGAGGTAATGCTCCCAACCCCGAAACAGGTGAAAATTCCATACTATTCAAATTTTCACATGAAGCAAATCCAGATTTAAAATGGGAAGAGAATGCTGAGCTGAACATTGGTTTAGACTTTGGATTCCTTCGTGATCGGATATCAGGTTCAATTGAATATTTCATAAAAAATACCTATGACCTTCTGGGTAACTACTCAGTTCCTGTACCACCCAATAGGGTAGATCGCAAATGGGCTAATGTTGGAGAGATTGAAATAAAGGGTTTTGAGCTATTTGTTCAAACGTTCCCTGTGAGAACAACCAACTTTGAGTGGAAAACCTCGCTTGTCCTTTCATCTTACAAACAGAATGTAATTAGCCTCTCAAACGAAAAATACAGCTGGTC
>CAZTFJ010000301.1:0-3998 GCA_964612255.1 uncultured Rikenellaceae bacterium
TATTCATGGCAGGGCTTCGGCTATTGCTACTGGTGTTAAGGTGGCAAACCCAAAACTAAGCGTGGGGCAAACTACTGGCGATGGCGATGCGCTGGCCATTGGGGGAAATCACTTTATTCACGCCATCCGTCGAAATATCGACCTAAATATCATCCTATTCAACAACGAAATTTACGGCCTAACCAAAGGGCAGTACAGCCCAACATCAAAACTGGGTGCGGTAACTAAAACATCACCTTTTGGAACTGTTGAGCAGCCATTTAACCCTGGTGAACTTGTAATTGGATCCAAGGGCACTTTCTTTGCTCGCTCGCTCGATATGGATGTGAAGCTAACCGCAGAGGTACTAACCGAAGCGGCTAGGCATGATGGCACTTCGGTTGTTGTAGTGCAACAAAACTGCGTGATTTTTAACGACAACACTCACGCCGATATCACCGAGAAGGAACATCGTACCGACCGCACCATTGTCCTTCGCCATGGCGAGAAGATGGTGTTTGGCAAAAATAGCGACAAAGGGTTGGTTATGAATGGCCACCAGCTGAAGGTTGTTACCATTGGCGAGGATGGCTACACCTTGGATGATGTGCTTACCCATGATGCTCAGAACCCAAATCCTGGTATCCATATGATGCTTACCAATATGGCGTACCCTGAATTCCCATTTGCTCTGGGTGTAATAAGAGCCGTAAAAGCACCAACCTACGACGATAACGTGAAAAACCAGGTGCTTGATGTGAAAGAAAACGCAAAAATTACATGCGTTGACGATTTGCTAGCCAGCGGCGAAACATATAAACTATAGCACTTTGTTGCATTGTTAACAGAAAAGAGGGCTTGTAGCCCTCTTTTCTGTTTTATACCTTTTGGCGCTCGCAATGTGCCATATATTGTTATTACTCCTTAACAATCTCACCAAGCAATGTGGCAGGCGTTGAGTTGTTTACCTGAACGTAAACATAATCGCCAATGCTGGCATTTTCTCGCGGAAAAACTACCACCTTGTTCTGCGATGTTCGCCCGTATAAATGCTCGTCCGATTTTTTGGACACCCCTTCAACGAGCACCTCAAAGCGTGTGCCCACATCGTTACGTTTGCTAACTTCAGATAATTTGCCTTGAAGCTCAATAATTTCAGTAAGCCTACGAGTTTTAATATCCTCAGGAACATCGTCTTGCATTCTGCGTGCCGCTTTAGTGTTTGGCCTTTCGGAATACTTAAACATGTAGGCAAAATCGTAGCCTACCCACTCCATCAGCGAAAGGGTTTGGTCATGGTCAACCTCGGTCTCGGTACAAAAACCAGAAATGATATCGGTTGATATTGAGCTGTCGGGTAAAATTTTACGAATTGCCTCAACACGGTTCATATAGTACTCGCGGGAATACCCCCTGTTCATCAACTCTAGAATACGTGAAGAGCCTGACTGTACTGGCAAATGCACGTGGCTACAGATATTCTCGTACATGGCCATAGTGTAAAGCACCTCATCCGATAAATCCTTGGGATGCGAAGTTGAGAAGCGAACCCTTAACCGGATATCGAGCTTAGCCACCATTTCGAGTAAATCGGCAAAGCTAACCCGCTCGCCCTTATCATCAACCCAGTTAAAACTATCTACATTCTGGCCCAGCAGGGTAACCTCCTTGTACCCATCGGCAATAATTTCTTGTACTTCACGCACTATGGTTTGCGGGTCGCGACTGCGCTCGGCACCTCTAACGTAGGGTACCACGCAGTATGTACACATATTGTTGCAACCGCGCATTATCGACACGTAGGCCGAAACCCCATTCTTATCGAGCCTAACGGGGCTAATATCCGAGTAAGTTTCCTCGCGCGAGAGCAGCACGTTTATTCCTTTTTGACCACCCTCGGCCGAGCGTAAAAGAACTGGTAATTCCCTGTAAGCATCAGGGCCAACAACAATATCAACCAGCTTTTCACCATCAAGCAACTTATCTTTAAGCCTCTCGGCCATACAGCCAAGCACCCCAATAAGCAATGCCGGCTTCTTCTTTTTTAGCTGCCTAAATACATCGAGCCTTCCCCAAACTCGGGTTTCGGCATTCTCGCGGATTGAGCAGGTGTTTACCAAAACAACATCTGCCTCTTCAATATCCTGCGTATGGTGATAACCGTTTGCCGTTAGAATTGATGCTACAACCTCGCTATCGTTAAAATTCATCTGACAGCCATAGGTCTCAATGTAGAATTTTCCGTTACTATCGTTAATGTTTGGTGTGTCCAATTTCAATTGTATTTAAGTAGTTACATTATTAGGGGCAAAGGTAACGGAAAATATTATTTGCTTGTCATTGTCATCAACTTCAATTTACCCATATCCCATCATTATTTAGTGGAAAATCAATATTTAACGATTTGATTTTATGACCTTTGTAAAAAAATATTGGCACACCCAATTTTCTTACTATTTTTACCGTTCCAACGCATAGGAACAAGTACATTAATGTTTTAGCTAATAATCATTTTGTTCTAACATAACCAAAACAATCAGATTATGTCAGGTCACAATAAATGGTCAACCATAAAAAGGAAAAAAGGTGCAATTGACGCAAAGCGCTCAAAAATGTTTAGCCGGATAACCAAGGAGATAACCGTGGCAGTGAAAGAAGGCGGATCCGATCCGGATGGGAACCCTCGGTTACGCTTGGCAATGAACAACGCCAAGGGGGTGAATATGCCTAAGGACAATATACAGCGAGCAATTAGCAAAGCCGAAAAAGATGGCGAGGCCTTACAAGAAATGACCTTTGAGGGCTATGGCCCCGAGGGAGTGCCCATTTTTGTTGAGTGCCTAACCGATAACAACAACCGAACCGTTAGCGCCATTCGCTCTATCTTCACAAAACGCGGCGGTAGCCTTGGAACCAACGGCTCACTTAGCTTTCTTTTCGACCGAAAAGGAGTTTTCACCATACCCAAAGGCGATATCGACCAGGAAGAGCTAGAGCTAGAACTCATAGATGCTGGTGCCGAAGAAATTGAGGCAAACGACGATACCATAATTGTGTACACACAAATGGCCGATTTTGGCCGTATGCAAAAAAAGCTGGAAGAGATGAATATTGAAGCCGAGAACGCCAGCTTACAACGCATACCTAACGACTACAAAACCCTCGACCCACAGGCAGCCATGAAGGTTTTACGGCTTATTGATGAATTTGAAGATAACGACGATGTGCAGAATGTTTACCACAATATTGAGATGACCGAAGAGCTAATGAAAGCAATGGAGGAGAATGATTAGCCTGTAATATCTTACAAAACAAAATTTATGATAATAATACAAACCATTAAGCGCCCCATTGCGCTTATCATATTTTTTATATTGCTATCGGGTTGTGCCCAGATTAACGAAATTGATATAAAAGGTATTAAGGACGTAAAGTTTAGGGGGCTTAAGCAAAATACAATCCTGCTCAATTTTGATGTGGAAATTGACAACCCCAATGTTAGAAAAATATCCGTTATTGAAATTGATTTTAAAGCATGGCTAAACGACCGTGAGCTGGGCTCGTTTAGGGTAACTGAGCCCATTAAATTAACCCCCTGCTCGCGCCAAACATACACCGTGCCTGCTGAAATTGAACTCCGCACCATAGCCGATGCGTTCCGTTTAACCACATCAGGATCTTTAGACAAACTCCTGGACCGACTTGAGGTGGAAGGAAAGGTGCGGGGCAAATCGTTCCCCATACGCAAAACCTTTCGGATTGAACGCCAATCGCTCAAAAACATATCATCGGCATTGTAAGCAATCATTTTTGCCAAGGCTCCACAATTTTATTAGCCAAAAATTATACCTTTGTACCGATAAATACTTTATACGGCCATGAGCAAATCCATAGCATCAAAGGCAATAATTCTTTACTCCATCATATTTACCCTGATAAGCATAGGTGGGCCTATGGAGCTGTTCTCTCAAGAACCATTAGGCATAGCTAGTGAATTGCAGCAGTAAGAGGTAGAAAAA
>CAZTFJ010000302.1:0-3996 GCA_964612255.1 uncultured Rikenellaceae bacterium
ATCTCCGCTTATTTCAAAATGAAAAGTCACTTCTTCTCGATAATTTTCTACCGCTTTGCCCAACTTCTTTAACTCCTCATCCTCAGTTACAAGCTTTGCTCCGGGGCGGGTTGAGCAAGCTCCCAAATCAATTATTGACCCTCCCTGTTGAAGTATTTCTTTTGCACGTTTGTATATTCTGCGTTTAAGCCTGAATTGGCTTGCCTGATAAAATGAGTCGTTGGTAATATTAATTATTCCCATAACCACAGGCGTACTCAAATCGAGCAGTTGCCCATTGCATAGCAGGGAATTTTTGCTTTTGAAAAAGGTTGATGTATGATCCATTCTACAAATCGCTTTTTACTTTGGGTTGCTAAATTACAAAAGATTTACAACTTGTTTTGGGCGTAAGGTATTATTTTCGGTTTGTAAATGCCATTGTGCCCTAAATATAATTTCACATTGTGTCAAAATGTATAACTTTGTGAATTTGGAAATTATCACACAAATTATATGAGTTTTATTGTTATTGAGGGACTCGATGGAGCGGGTAAATCAACTCAACTCCAATTGCTTGCCCAACGCTATAACTCGCAGGGCATTTCGTGCGAGGCTTTACACTTTCCGCGCACCGACTCACCCTTTTTCGGAGAGCTTATTAGCCGATTTCTAAGGGGTGAACTAGGTAAACTGAACGAGGTTGATCCCTACGTGGTAGCCATGCTTTATGCTGGCGATAGGAGAGATGCTGCCTCAACTATTAGGCAATGGCTTGACGAGGGTAAAACGGTGTTGCTCGATAGGTATGTTTATTCAAACATCGCTTTTCAGTGTGCTAAGCTGGATAACGTTGATGATCAGAAAAGGCTTAGGGATTGGATTTATGAACTTGAATTCACCTATTTTAATATTCCCAAGCCTACACTAAATATTTTTTTAGATGTTCCTTTTCATTTTACCGAATCGCGACTAAAAGGTCAGCGAGTTGGAGCCGACAGGGATTATTTAAAGGGCAGTACTGATATTCATGAAGAGGATTTAAGTTTTCAGGAGCGTGTACGACGGGTATATCTCAAGCAAGAAACTTACGACCCTTCTTTTATTGTGGTCCCCTGTTCCGATGAGCAGGGACAAATGTCTAAAAAAGATCAGATTTTTAGCAGAATTATTTCGGCAATTGATAACATTTAAATAGGTAGTATTATGACTCGTGTTTTTATTTGGATTTCGCGATATATCTTGGCCATTACTTTTATCTTTTCAGGCTTTGTAAAGGGTGTCGATCCGCTTGGCTCTGCCTATAAGTTTGGTGATTATTTTATGGCTTTTGGTCTCGACTTTTTAATGCCATTGGCCTTGCCACTTTCATTTGTTCTTTGCGCAGCCGAACTTGTTATTGGCCTATTGTTGCTGGCCAATGTACGTATTAGGTTGGCTTCGTGGGGTGCTCTAGTTTTTATGTCTGTTTTTACTCCGCTTACCCTGGTGTTGGCCATTTTCAATCCAGTTTCCGATTGCGGCTGTTTTGGTGATGCAATTATTCTTACCAACTGGGAAACCTTCTTTAAAAACCTGCCACTACTTGCAGCCTCTGTATTCCTTGTTGTTAAACGAAGTAAACTGCAACCAGTGATGCCCTTGGTTTGGGATATGGTTGTATTTGTGCTTCTGGCTGCAATATCGTTCCTGCCATCAATTCATGGTTATAGAAATTTACCCTTAATAGATTTTAGGCCATACAGCATTGGCACCAATATGCCCGAGGCAATGACTTATCCTGAAGATGCTCCCCAAGACGAGTACAAAACTTTACTTTACTACCAGAAAGATGGTGTGGTAAAGGAGTTTACACAGGATAATTTCCCTTGGCAAGATAGTACCTGGGTGTTTGTCGATAGCAAATCGGTACTGGTTAAGCAAGGGTATCAACTCCCAATAAAGGATTTTACTATTACAGATTTGTACGGTTGGGATATGACAGATAGCATTTTATCTTACCACGGTTACACTATGCTTGCTGTTGCATACAGGCTCGATAAAACTAACACTGAGGCTGTTGCCAAGCTTAATGAGTTGTACTTTAAGGCTAAGGAGCAAGGTATAAACTTCTTTTGCCTTACATCGTCAACATCCGAAGATATTGATAGATTTGTGAGCGCTACGGGTGTGGCTTTTCCCTTCCTACAGGGCGATGAGATAATGCTTAAAACACCTATTCGCTCTAACCCAGGGTTAATGCTACTCGACGAGGGAACAATTATTGGCAAGTGGCACTATCGAAATATCCCTCAGCCCAACTATTTTGAGGGCAATCTTACAGCAAAAGCTTTATCGCAAAAAAACGGAAATGTTGAAAACCTATGGGCCTACTTATTGGTTGTTTTGCTGTTGGCTTTTAAACTTGTTTTGCGTTTTTTACCTCATAGCAAGTAGCTTTTTAGCGTTGTAAAGGTCGAGTATTCGAACTAAAATATTGGCATTCTCATATTGAGGGTGCCTTTTTTCTGTTCATTATCGTACAGTAATTGTAGCAATTCTGTACAGCCAATAAAAATGTGAATATTTTTTAAGTGTATGATTATTAGTGCTATATTTATTATGGCATAGAAGTAGTAAATTGAGTGAAAAAATCATGATATGCTTAAAAACTATTTCATAACAGCAGTCAGAAATTTGTTTCGCAATAAGGGTACATCCATTATTAACCTGCTTGGGTTTGGCTTAGGTATTGGTGTATTTATGCTTATTCTGCTTTTTATTACCCAAGAGTTAAAGGTTGATAAGTTTATTGAAAACAAAGACCGTATTTTTAGACTCGAAGCTGGAGAGTGGGCTATTCTTGGACCAGGGTTTGCCCAGAAAGCCAAAAACCTATGTCCTGAGGTTGAGGAGGCGTATAACCTGCACCCATACTTTTTAAATAATGCCATGGTACAGTTAGATGACCAGCTGGTAAGGGTTAATGGATATATGCCCGTTACTCCCTCAATGCCCGTCGATTTTGGTTTTAATTTCGTTTTGGGAAATGCTGTTAATCCGCTTGCCGACACGTATAGCGCAGTGTTAACCGAAAGCGAAGCCCACAGGCTTTTTGGTAAAGAGAACCCTATTGGAAAAGTTTTTACAATATACGATAAGCATAACATCACCGTTACCGCGGTAGTTGAAGATCCTACTTTTTTTCATATCCCATTTAAAGCTTTGCTCTCTTTTGATTTGGTGCCTACTATTTATGGTTGGAAAGATATGGATCGTATGCTTTTTAATAATATGAATAATCCGACCTACCTAAAGTTGGCCTCAGCCGACCAGAAGGATGAGGTTTTAGATAGGCTTACTAGGTATTTTGAAGAAGAGGCAAATTTTAAATTACCCTTTTCCTTAGTGATGCGCCCAATTGGTGATATCTATTTTAAAGGTGCATTAAAGTTTGAAGGCTATGCCAAGCACGGAAATATAAATTTTATTAGGGTAATGGCTGTGGTGGCTATACTTATTCTCTCGTTGGCCAGTGTGAACTACATAAATTTAAGTACAGCAAGAGCCTCAATGCGTGCGAAAGAGATAGGCGTGCGAAAGGTAACAGGGGCTTCACGTACCAGTATTATAATGCAGTTTATTGGCGAGTCTATACTCACTACCCTGTTTGCTTTGGCGGTGGGGATTGCTTTGGTCGAAATTACTGTCCCTTTCTTTTCAACCCTAGTTGAGCGCCAACTATCTACCAGCTTGTTTTTCTCGTTTAAATCAATAATGCAAATTCTTTTGGGGGGAGTTTTGCTTGGTACTATTTCTGGGTTATATCCATCGCTTTATTTAAGCTCTTTTGCACCCACTAGAGTGCTAAAAGGGTCGTTAGCCGATGGGGTTAGGGGTGGCGTATTTCGTAAGGTGTTAATTATTTTTCAGTTCACTGTTTCGGTTGCGCTTATAATATCTACCCTAATAATATTTAGCCAGTTAAACTACTTTACGAATTATGATTTAGGCTTTGATAAGGATCAAATTATTAAC
>CAZTFJ010000303.1:0-3990 GCA_964612255.1 uncultured Rikenellaceae bacterium
AACAGTTTTTTAAATTTTATAAGGATGAAATTGAACAGATTTGGACTATGGGGCTTTTCGTCTCTCAATGGCATTCTGATGCTATTGTTTGGGCTAATTGCCATTGTGTTTCCTAGCCTTACAATAGCCATGCTGGGAATTTATTTTGCTATAGCCATTATACTTGGTGGACTTGTGCTTAGCATTTTTGCCATTAGGCAAAGGAATAGCGTAGCCAATTGGAAAGCGAGGTTAATAGAGGGGGTTTTGAGCTTAGTGCTTGGAGTGGTAATTGTATTTAACCCTAATTCGGCTGCGTCCTTTCGTCTAATTGTTGTTGGTCTTTGGGCATCGTTTATTGGGGGAGTTTTTATTGTTACTTATTTCTCAAGCAACACACCTAAGCTTACAAGAGCGTTTAACCTAATTGCAGGAATTGTTTCGCTTTTACTGGGCTTAGTCATCATTTTCAATCCGTTCGAGACTACTCGTTTCTTAATTATTCTTGTAGGGGTTTATGCTGCCGCATTTGGTGTATTTACTATGGTTTACACCTCTACCTTCTTCAAATCAGAAGAAAATAACCAGAACAACAACGATATAGAGGGTTTATAAAAACAAGAAAGGGACGCTCAAAGCGTCCCTTTCTTGTTTTTAGCTAAATTGGATTACTTTTCCTCTTCATCCATTTCCTTCTTGAATGTTTCAATACTTTCATCTAGCGCTTTACGAAGCTGTTTAACCTCTGCTTTGAGTTCCGCTTTTTTATCGCCTGCAGCCTCTTGATACTCCTTTACCTTACTACTTAATTCAACCGATTTTTGCTCAATATCCTTGAGCCTTTTATCGAGATTCTCTTTGAGTTCGCCTTCAGCATTCTCAACTTTTTGCTTAAACTCCGCAATTTTATCTTCGATTTTACCCATAAATGCTTCAAAATCGGTTACCATTTCATCATATTCCTCCTCAAGGTAACTCTTAGTAGTATCTATCATCTCCTTTGCCTCTTTTTTTACATCCTCCTTTGTTGTTTCTTTTTCTTTATTCTGCCCAGCACACGCAAAAATAATTAGTGCCGATGTTAATAATGCAAATAATTTAGTTGTAGTTTTCATAGTTTTGTTGATTTTTTTGGTTTGTATAATTGTAACTTCATGCAATATAACAAAAAAAATCTACTTATGCAAATATATAGGAGCGTTATATATATATTAATTTCTAAAGGGTTTTAGGCTTCCTTGGATGAAATCGGATAATGGTATCTTTTAAATATTCCCTGTCGAGATGGGTGTAAATTTCAGTAGTAAGTATCGATTCATGCCCAAGCATCTCTTGAACTACTCTAATATCGGCACCGCCCTCAACCAAATGGGTTGCAAACGAATGCCTAAGGGTATGAGGACTAATATTTTTAGTAATACCCGAAATACTGGCAGCGCCCTTAACAATGGTAAAAATCATCTCACGGGTAAGTTTTTTGCCTCGCCTGTTGAGAAATAGAATGTTTTCCGATGATTTATCTATCTTGGGTAAGCTATGCCTGTCGGGTAAGTACATCTGAATTTCCTTTATTGCTTTGTGCCCAATTGGCACCAACCGCTCCTTATCGCCCTTACCTAAAACTTTTATAAATCCTTCGTCAAAATGCAAATCGGTTAATCTAAGACCAATAAGTTCCGAAACTCGTAAACCGCAGCTATATAAGGTTTCAAGCATTGCCTTGTTACGTTGCCCTTCGGGCTTACTTAAATCAAAGGTGGAAAGCATCTTGTCAATATCATTAACCGACAACACATCGGGTAACTTGCGGGTCATTTTAGGGCCTACAATTTGCTCAGTGGGGTCAATATCAATTACCTCCTCCACCATCAGGTATCGGTAGAAACCTTTTACCCCCGAAAGTATTCGTGCCTGCGAACGATGATTATAACCATTTGTATGGATAAATTCTAAGAATTGGCTCATATCATTGGCCGATAAATTCTCGGGCTCTTTCCCTAGATGATCCTCGGCAAAGGTACGTAGAACCTTAACATCCCGAAGGTATGCTTTAACCGAATTATCCGAAAGCGACTTCTCTAGACGCAAAAACCTAACATAATCGTCAATGGCAAGTTCCCATCCCATAAAAATTCACATTTTCTGAAGCGCAAATTTAACCAATTGTTCAAAACAACCACCACAGTTATTGGTGCATTGATAACAATATGATAATCTATAACCTTTGTGTCTATGGTTAAATGAACTATCTTTGTTTTTCCATCACCATAATTCAAATCATCATATGTTAAAGAAAACCAAGATTGTAGCCACCATATCGGACAAGAAATGCGATGTGGAGTTTATCCGCGAACTTTTTGAGGCGGGTATGAACGTTGTGCGCCTTAACACTGCCCATCAGAATTTTGATCAGGCCAAAAAGGTAATTGATGATGTGCGCGCAGTATCGGATCGCATTGCCATTTTGGTTGATACCAAAGGGCCCGAAATTCGCACATCGGCATACGGGCAAGAGGTTGAAGTAAAAACTGGCGACACAATTAGAGTTTATGGCAACCCCAATGGCCTTTCGGGAAACGGTGTGCTTTATGTATCGTACCCAAATATCACAAAGGAAGTTGAAAAGGGTAAGTATTTGCTAATTGATGATGGTGAAATTGAACTCCGTGTAGTAGCTAATGAGGGCGAATATTTGGAGTGCCAAGCAACCAACGCTGGTGTAATAAAATTCCGCAAAAGTGTAAATATCCCCAACGTGTCGATAAACCTGCCCTCGCTAACCGAAAAAGACAGGCAATTTATTGAATTTGCAATTGAGAATAATCTCGATTTCATAGCACACTCTTTTGTCCGCACTAAACAAGATGTTATTGACATAAAAGATATAATAAAAAAACACAATAGCCCTATAAAGGTTATTGCCAAGATTGAGAACCAGCAAGGGGTCGATAATATTGATGAGATACTGGATCACACATACGGAATTATGGTGGCACGCGGCGACTTGGGCATTGAAATTCCTGCCGAGAAAATTCCTACAATCCAGCGTTATCTTATTAATAAATGTGTTGAGAGCAAAAAGCCAGTTATTATAGCCACTCAAATGCTGCATACAATGATTGAGCACCCAAGGCCAACCCGGGCAGAGATTAACGATGTAGCCAGTGCAATTTACAATCGTGCCGATGCCGTAATGCTAAGTGGCGAAACAGCCTATGGTCAATATCCTATAGATGCTGTTAAAACAATGACTAGCGTAGCTAGAGAAGTAGAATGTATGCTCAATGCCGATCCGGATATACCTCTTACTCGAATCCACAACGAGGTTACCGCAAGCCTTGCTCGCAATGCTGTTAGAGCCTGTGGCACACTACCTATTAAAGCCATAGTTATTGATACCATGTCGGGTAGAACTGGTCGATACCTGTCTGCATTTAGAGGGAAAGTTCCTGTTTATGCTATGTGCTACAATCCAACCGTTATGAGGCAGTTAGCACTATCATTTGGAGTTATGGCAAGCTACATGGAACTCATTGAGAGCCGCGATAATTTTATAAGCGATGCCATTTCTACTTTAATCAATAATAAAAGGGTAGTCGAGGAGGATATGGTTCTTGTTATTGGTGGCAGCTTTGGACCCAGCAATGGAGCCACTTTTATGGAGATTAGCCAAGTTAAAAATTTGCTAGTAAGTAGTAAGTAATTGCACTAAACAAGCCTTTTGCTCGTTATGGCTATAGCCTATTTTGGAATTCAATTAGCAAATTTTGGATGTTTCGCTCAATAGTTTTATTTGCATTAACCCTATCAACACTCTGCACCTATTCGCAAAAGCTGACTGAGAGTTACTACTGGGCTCAAGCTGCTATTGCTAGAAATGATTTGCTTGAAGCGCTTAATTGGGCCGATTCGGCTATTGCAGACTTGCGCCGACAGCCAGAGGTTTGGATAATAAAAGGCGAAGTTTTTTATCGCGCCAATAAACCCGACAGCGATCTAGTTTACTTTTAT
>CAZTFJ010000304.1:0-3981 GCA_964612255.1 uncultured Rikenellaceae bacterium
CAACAATATCAAGCGCTCTAAAGAAATACTTTAAAGCCTCTTTCTCTTGGTAATCTATAACATAATACTTCCCAATAGCATTTAGCGACTTGGCAATAGCCTTGGGATCCTTCATATCCTCAGCGAGTTCAAGGGCTTGGGTTGCGTACTCCAAACCTAAAGTCTCATATATTTTCTCGTCGCTAAGTTTTAGCAAGATGTTTATCTTCTGATTTCCAGTTGCCGTGGCCAATTCGGCAAGCAAACTATCGGCGGGTAACACGTCGGGTTGTCCAATAGATAATATTGGGAAGAGGAATAAAATTGTGACAAAGGGTAAGAATCTTCTAAACATAATTGAAAATTTACTCAAAGAAATAAAAAAAAGCAATACGTTACTTGATTTTACAACGAATTAATATAAAATTGATTTTTATTTCTATGTTCTGTTGCAATGCAAGTTAACTTATTTTTAAGTTACAACCTATTGCAATACAAGTATTTTTTACTACCAAAAAAAACCTAAGCCTTTTAACAGCAGGTTTAATTTTAAAAATCTTAAACTTTTACATTCTTTTTATGTTTGCTATATTTTAGATAATTTTGAAATGGTTTAATCCCTCCTAAAACAGTTTTTTATGGTAAATAAATTTTTTATTGGATTGATATTGGCCACATTAATTGCATCGTGCACCAACCAACCCAAAGCGCCAGCTGAACCAACCGTAGCAGTTAGCATTGCCCCCCAAAAGTTTTTTGTTGAGCAAATTGCCGACACCCTAGTTAATGTAGAAGTAATGGTTTCAGCCGGATCGAGCCCCGAAACATACGAGCCTACGGCATTGCAACTAAAACAGCTAAGCAAATCGAAAGCCTACTTCTCGCTGGGTTTGCTTGAATTTGAACTATCGATGCTAAAAAACATTGAGCAACAGAACCCCAACCTGCTCGTTGTAAATCACTCAACAGACCTAAGCCTTTTAGAGGGCACTTGCAACCACGACCATCATCACGGGCATTCGCACAAACACACTCATAGCTACGACCCACACGTGTGGACCTCGCCAGCCGAGGTAAAAACTATGATAGGTACCATTACCGAAGTTTTGAGCAAACAATGGCCACAACATGCATCAACATTTACGGCTAATGCCAACGAGTTTGCTAACAAAATTGATAGCCTAAACGCATACATTTCCCACGCGCTTGCCAACACGCAAACCAAGAAGTTTTTTGTATTTCACCCTGCTCTAACGTATTTTGCCCGCGATTACGGATTAACCCAAATTGCCCTTGAGGAGGATGGTAAGTCGCCCTCGATGCAGCATTTTAAAACGGTTTTAGCAACCGCCAAGGAACAAGGCGTAAAAACTATATTTATACAACGCGAGTTTGATGCCAACACGGCAAAAACTGCAGCTGCCGATATTGGCGGAAGAGTTGAAGTGATAAATCCGCTCGAAGAAGATTGGCTAAATAATATGTATAACATAACTAAAATGCTTCAAAAAGCACTAAACGGGGAGTAAAATCCGGTTATCAGCATTATCCATTTTTAAAACACAGATTTAAGCCAATGGCAAAAATATTAGAAATAAAATTGGCAACAGCCGGATACAATGAGAGTATTATCCTAAAAGATGTGAACCTCGAAGTGTTCGACAACGATTTTATCGGCGTAATTGGTCCAAACGGTGGGGGCAAAACTACGCTTTTAAGGCTGTTACTCGGCGAGCTAAAACCTATACGAGGCAAAGTAACCTACTTCCCCACCTCGTCAAACGAAACCCTTTTTGGCTACCTGCCCCAAACGGTAAATATCGACAGAAAATTTCCAATTACTGTATTTGATGTTGTGCTATCGGGCCTTTTGGGTAAAAAGGGGGTAACAGGTCGTTTTAATGCTTCCGATAAAAAAGCAGCCACTCAAATCCTCCATAAAATTGGCATTGCCAACCTAAAAAACAGCATTATTGGCGAACTTTCTGGTGGCCAGCTGCAACGCGTATTCCTTAGCCGAGCCTTAATATCAAATCCACGCCTGCTAATACTTGATGAGCCCAATACTTTTGTTGACAACAAATTTGAGAAAGAATTATATGAGTTGCTTAAAGAGCTTAACAAGGATATGGCAATTGTAATGGTATCGCATGATCTGGGTACAATAACATCGCATGTTAAAACGATAGCCTGCGTAAACCGTAACTTGCATTACCATCCTTCAAACTCAATTACATCAGAGCAGCTGGCATCGTACGACTGCCCAATCCAAATAATTGCCCATGGCCCCGTCCCACACACAGTGCTTGGGAATCATTAACAAACTTTATCTTATAATACATGCTTAGCATTTTTACCAATTTTTTTGAATACCAATTTGTTGCAAATGCCTTTATTGCCGCTTTGCTAATAGCCATTGCGGCTGGTATGGTTGGCTCATACATTGTTGCCCGAAGGCTAGTTTTTTTAAGTGGGGGCATAACCCACGCTTCGTTTGGGGGCATTGGCATTGCATATTATATGGGAATAAACCCTTTGGTTGGAGCTGCTGCATTTGCTGTTTTATCGGCATTTGGTGTTGAAACGCTAAGCCAACGAATGGCCGTTCGCGAAGACTCAGCCATAGGCATGCTATGGTCGGTGGGAATGGCTATTGGCATATTTTTTATTTACCTCACACCGGGTTACACACCTAACCTTATGACCTTTCTGTTTGGATCAATATTAACGGTTTCTACATCGGATTTGTGGCTGCTTGTTGCGCTTAATTTGGTAATGGTATTTTTCTTCACATTCTTCTACAGGGCAATCCTTTTTCTAGCATTCGACCCCGAGTACGCCAAAACACAACGCATTCCCGTTAAAACCTTTTCGTACATTTTAAAAGGATTTTTAGCCTTAACCATTGTGCTAAGCATACGAATGGTAGGCATTATTCTGCTAATCTCGCTACTAACCATTCCGCCCAGCACTGCAAACCTGTTTACCAAAAAGTTTAATAAGATTATATTGGCATCAATAGTAATTGGTTTTATTGGTGCTGTTGGTGGCTTGCTAATTTCGTACAGAATGAACGTACCATCAGGAGCTACAATAATTATGGTATTAGTATCTATATTTGCCATTGCTAAACTATTGCGCCATTTATTTGTTAAAAATAAACTGAATAAAAACCAATAGCATATATTAATAAATATCAAACACATACCATTATGAATTTCGATGTAATTGTAATAGGCAGTGGCCCTGGTGGGTACGTGGCTGCAATACGTGCCAGCCAGCTAGGAATGAAAGTTGGCGTTGTTGAAAAAGAAAACCTCGGAGGAATTTGCCTCAACTGGGGATGTATCCCCACCAAAGCGCTGCTAAAAAGCGCACAGGTTTTCGAGTACGCATCGCACGCTGCCGATTACGGTGTACTAGCTAACGATGTTAAACCCGATTTTGAAAAGATGGTTGCCCGTAGCCGCGATGTGGCCTCAAATATGAGTAAGGGTATCGAGTTCCTTTTCAAAAAGAATAAAATTGAGGTTATTAACGGGTTTGGTAAGCTAAAGGGCAAAGGCGTAGTTGTAGTAACCGATGCCGACGGCAAAACCCAAGAGGTAACCGCCAAGCACATTATTCTTGCCACAGGCGCACGCTCACGCGAGCTGCCTAACCTAAAACAGGATGGTGGTAAAATTATTGGCTACCGTCAAGCGCTATCGCTACCAAAACAGCCCAAATCGATGGTTGTAGTTGGCTCTGGAGCCATTGGCAGCGAGTTTGCCTACTTTTACAACTCCATAGGCACACAGGTAACCCTTGTTGAGTATATGCCAAACATTGTTCCTGTTGAAGACGAAGAGGTTTCGAAAACGCTTGAGCGTGCATTCAAAAAGAATAAGATTAAGGTTATGACCAACGCATCAGTTGATGCTGTTGAGACCAGCGGCGATCTTTGCAAGGTAACAATAAAATCAAAAAAAGGCGAAGAGGTTGTTGAAGCCGAGATTGTTC
>CAZTFJ010000305.1:0-3975 GCA_964612255.1 uncultured Rikenellaceae bacterium
AGCATTAAAAAAATAGGTGTATTGATCGAATATCGATTTAGGCCCAGAGGTATATGTTGTCATAAAACCCCACGATTGGCTTCTAAGATTTAATGAAAAATATTGATAAGAATAGTTTTTTCTACTTTCAATTCCTTGAACAAGAGCATTAATCTCACTGGGGTAATCCATAACATTTCCTTTTGTTATTACTACCTGAGGAGATAAAAAAGTATTGGTTTCATCAATTTTAAATCGTGCCCCAACAATGGCTCTAAGCCCTTGTGTATGGATAAAACTTCTTTCAACAAGAGGGCTTATTCCCCGCCAATTAAACTCTTCGTACCCAATTCCAGCATTTAGCATAATCTCAGAACTAATGAATTCGAAATACTGAGCAGCCACATCTCTAGTTTTGTTCGACCTGGTGAAATCCGATACCCCATCAATAACTCTTGGAACTTCATTCCAATTTTCAAATCCATTAATTTGCAGCCTTCGGACAGGTGAAAAAGGTAAAATGGACTGATAATTCACATAAAGTCTTCCTCTGTAGTTGCCAAAGTATAAATCACTCCCATATTTAGCATTAATAGATGTATTTAGCTTGCCAATTACTGAATTGTACTTTAGCTCTCCACCAAATTCATTGTGTTGGGATTTACCATCAATTGACTGTTTAAGCTGGTTGTACGCACCCATAACGTAAAATTGGTGCGATTTACCTATAGAAAAGTTTGTGCCTAGCAAGGCCAAATAGGATGAAAAATTTTGTGTGTCGTTTTGATTGTATACAAACCCAGAATTAACGGCAAAATCTCGAGAGAACTTGTATCGCTGGGTAGTTCCAATATTATAGTTAAAGGTTCGCAGGTTTTTAGTGCCAATAAGTTCTGCTTTAAATTTGGATGTGGTGTATGATGTATAGGCTCCACGACCCGATAAGTTCGCTTCAATTGATCTAAATTCATCACCAACCTCAAATTGCCAATTTCCAATATGTGACCCCAAATACATTCTGTTATATAGATATAACTCCTCCAGGTTACGGCTATTAAAATTTCTGTAATAGTAGTAAATGTCTTTATTGTCAGGGAACAGAACAACACCCTGAGCGCGTAATGCAAAGCTTGGAATTTTCTCCGCCTGAAGAAGACCCTGAGCATTCAATTCAACAACCAATGGTTTTCTGGTTTCAGATATATAGTTGTTAAAGCTAGCATCGAGTTTTCTAAACCACATCGATGCGCTATATGTTGTATCTATTGTGGATGATGTTATGTTAAGTTTATAAAGATTTTTCCCACTTCCAAGGAATTCTTTTAATACAACAGTTTCAGAAACAATTGTGTCTGAGTAAGGAGGAATAACAATTTCGGATGCATATTGCGAAGCTCTTGTGTTTCCAATACCCAGTTCAGAGTCACTCTCGTATAAAAAGTTCACCAATTCTTCCCTATTCCCTTTATTCTCAACTTGGATTGAAAAAGAGGCTAATCCGGTTCTCTGGTCAAGGAAAGCAGATCTATCTTTTAGTTTTACTAAAAGGCTTGTTTCCCTGGGGATTTTCACAAAACAGTATACGTTTTTTACGGTATTGCCCCGGCTGTCAGTTAGTGACGCTATTATGTTATACCCTATGTCACCCCTAACTCTGCTACCAATGGCAACTATTACGGGCACAAAAATAGAATCTCGAGGGCTTAGGGTTATCTCTTTCCTGTCCTCTCCAATAATCGTCCACCCGTCTGGTACAGTGTAGTTTAGTGTAAATGTTTCGCTTTTATTCGCTTTGTTTGTAATTACTAAAACGTTGAAGAAAGTGCTTTTCGCAGACGATTCAATTGCTTCGCGAGTAAACCTGACATCAAGGTCGGTTGGTTGTTCTCCAGAGTATATGAAGTATTGTGCATACCCAAAAGTGGGTATAATAAGCAGAATTGTCCATAGGACAAAGAAGTATTTTATACTATTAAGCATCTATCCATTTGCAGAAATCAAATTAAGGAACAGAGTATAAATTATAAACCAAATCAACAAAATAGTAATCAGGAACCTCTCCCATTAGTTGATTACTAGAATCTGTTCCGCAATCATAAGATAACGAGATCTCTACTGCTACATCTTTTGCGTTATTACCCTTGATTATAACTTCGCCAGGGTTTACTGAAAGAATTACTGGTGATGTATAATCGAGAATAGAAGTGTTTTCTATCAAGTCAAAGGATTCAACCCGTACTTGAATCCTATCCAGATTCAAATTGGCCGATCCATCAGATTCGATCCTAGGGTTTAAAGCCATGACGCTAAGTTCCCACCCAGTAGCTGTTTCGTTATTTAATTCAAGTCTTAGTTTTGTCCAACTAGTTAGCGTTATGCCATCTGTGTACTTTTTCAAAGAGTTAAAAATAAACGTAGGTGAACCACCTGATAATATTTTTACCCTAGCATAATCTTGAGCTAATGATACAACGCTAGATAACAAGAATATTAAAACAATTAAAGAAAATAGTACTATATGTTTAAATAATCCTGTAATCTTCATTGAATGTGCCCTAACGTATTCAAATAAATTGAAGCCAAACGTGAGTAATCGCCTGGCTTCAAGAGAGATAATACTATTAACTCTTTTATTGAGGATCTACAACAATAAACGTGTTAACCACGTAATTGTCGGGGTTTAAACTTTGTTCTAGTAAAGAAGTACCTGCGTTAGCAGTAACAACTGCAGGCGTTGCCAATTCCCACTCAATTTGGAACTCATTCAGATCACTTCCCCCAGCAGGACAATTAGTAATAACATCTATCTGCCCAACTGTAAGTGGAGTAACACTTGTGTTGTTGAATGAAGCAGTACCACCGATCCCGTTGTCGGGACAAATAAATCCGATGTTTTCAACAGCCATAATATTAGCTACATCATCTGAACCAATAAGGTTAGCTGTCTCTGCATTGACAAGCACATCAAAATTTCTAGATGAGGCAACGCTAAAGGTGGTGGTGTAACGGTCGCTATTAGCAATACCAAATTCATATTCGTCAATTGTATTAACAACAAATTGAATGTTACCACCAGAAATAATGGTTAATCGTAGGATTGAGTTCAGCGTTACCGAAACGGGAATAACAGCCTGATCGGAAACGGCTTGGCCAAAGCTAAACTGTGCGAAAAGCAGCATTGCTGCTCCGAGTAATAATTTTCTCATAATTATTCATTTAGTTGTTAATAGTATTGTTGTTTTTTTTTTGCATTTTGAAACACTTTGTAAAATTAGAGTAAAATAATTTAAAAGCAAGAAGTTTTTGATATTTTTTAAACCTAAAACCCTTAATATTGAGGAATTGGAGTAAAGTTAAGATGAATGGTTTAGTGTATGTGATGTATAGCACAATTATATGGATAGGATGTTTGTTTTTGTGTTTGTAAGTTAGTGAATGAAATTTTCATTAATTGTTTGCAACTTGCTAAGGTAAGTGTCATTTTTTTACTTTAGTGGAATGATTCGTATTTTTACTTTAGTGGAATGATTCGTATAGATTTGCATGTTAATTTCAATGAAAATTTGCAAAAAGATTATTTTAGCAGTTCACCTTAAACCCCATAACCAGCACATCGTCTATTTGGGGGTATTCCTGGCGTTTCCACTCATTAAAAGTTATCTTTAATATTTCGCGTTGCTCACAAGCTGGGAGCTTATGTATATGATCTAGGAGCTCGGTAAAGTTTTTAATCATGAACTTCCGCCCATCTTTTCCCCCAAACTGATCGATAAAACCATCGGAGAACATATACAGCCATGTTGGACAGCTAATGGGTATGATGTGGGTGGTAAATTCCATATCGGTGTTGGTGCTTCCACCGCCTATTGATTCTTTATCGCCTCTTATTCTATATAGTTCATCGTTGGCAATGTAAACCAAGGGATTTTTTGCTCCAGAAAATTCTACTGTTTGCTCTTTGGGATCCCAAACGCATAGGGCCATATCCATACCATC
>CAZTFJ010000306.1:0-3960 GCA_964612255.1 uncultured Rikenellaceae bacterium
TGACTTTCACCGTCCAATTGCTTTTCCAAGCAAATAGGGGCTGCCATTTTGTGCGGTTAAATATAGCTAAATTGTGGGGCGTGGTTTAATTGGATATCTTTGTTTTATGATTGAGCGCGACTACATAATGCGATTAATGAAGCAGTTTTTCGACGTGCTACAGCAGCTCGTTAATAATTTTGATCCAAACGAGAAGAACCATTTCGAACAGCAGCTCAACGAGCTTTGCGAGCGCTTTTTTGGCAATGACATTTCGTTTTATCTTGAGGATGATGATGTGGATATTGTTGATAAGCTGGAGGCCGCAACTAATCAGGAATTGGTTGCAAAAGCCTCAATGCTGGCCGATTTGATGTATCATAGAATTGCTGTGGTTGGTAGCGGAAAAGCCCGTGCGAATTTGGCTGCAAAAACCTTGCGCTTACTGTCTTATGTAAATGGCGAGAGCAACACCTATTCGTTTGAGAGGTTGAGCCGGATTGCCGAGATGGAGCAGTTACTAAGCTAGCTACATCATTCCCAATTCAAATAGTAGCTGGTCGCCAATCCAGGCTTTGTGCTCGTTGCTGTTGCTTGCCCAATCTTGAGCCAATTCAACTACTTGTTTTTGTAACGGTTCGTTTCGGCGGGCAATTTGCCTTAGGGCAAATTCTATGGTATTCTTGTTGTTGGCAATGTCCTCTTCGTCGAAAGTGCTAATTAATTCAATGTATGGAGCAAAAACGCTATCTTTAATGTCGTTGCTGCCAGCGGACCGTGCGGCAATTATTAACCCTGCTTTCTGCAGATATTCGTCGTTGCTAAGGCACCACTGTATGCTACGCGATAGGGCGCAGTCGGCTTTCCAAAGCACATTGGAGCATACCTGCTCAACCATTTCAACATTAGTGAAACTAAGTGCCCACTCGTCAATCTGCTCGCCGGTAATTTGTTTGGGGTCGTCTATTATCGATGCAATTATTTTACATTCCCTAATATCTTGCTCGAACAGATCAAGCGCCAGGGCGTGATTGCCCATGTAGGGCTCGGCAATTTTTCGTAGCTCGGTTATGGGTACGCCATAGTTCACCTTATATTCAATGCCAAGCTGGGTTAGGCTGTCCGATGTAGGCCCACTACGCCTACTCTTTATCTCCTCTACTATGCGCTGAATTGTCATGGCTGTTCAATTTGGCTGCAAGTTAGCTATAAAATGGCTATTTTGTTAACTTTGGAATTTACGTAGTAGGGATATGTGGCCAAATTTATAGTCAAAAATCAACAAAATCAATAGGATGTGGAAAAGGTGAATTTGCAAAGTAAGTTTAAACTGATTGAAGGTTACTACAAGCCAGCCATTGTGGGCGAGCTAAACGGCCAGCATGTGAAGCTGGCGAAATTTCTGGGGGCGTTTCCCATGCACAAGCACGATAATGAGGATGAACTGTTTTTAGTTGTTAAGGGTACGCTAAATCTCGACTTTGGTGATAGGGTAGAGGTGGTAAACGAGGGCGAATTTGTTATTGTGCCCCGCGGAGTGATGCATAGACCCATTGCCGATGATGAGGTGCACGCGTTGATGTTCGAACCTGCATCGACCCTGAATACTGGGAGCGAGCGCAATGAGTTTACGGTTGACTCGCCCAAACGATTGTAGTTATACGTTTCGCTAAAATTTTTAGGTTGCCCAATATTTTTTTTTGTAAATGGTTGAGCAAATATGAAAATAATATTACCTTTGCATCCGCAAAACGGTGGATGTAGCTCAGTTGGTTAGAGCGCTGGATTGTGGTTCCAGAGGTCGCCGGTTCGAACCCGGTCTTCCACCCAAGCGTTAGGGAAATCTCAATATTTTGAGGTTTCCCTTTTTTGTTGGTATTGCTGGGGTTTGCGAAGGAAGTATACACTTATCACAAAAAAAATATTTTAAAAAAATGGTGTGGGTGTTGCCGAGCGTTTTTTTTTGTGCTAACTTGTGGTTACTTTAGGAGTGGAATTTATTGAACAATGCGCGACGCCAAAACCATACTCAACTTTATAGGTGATAAGTTTATGACCGATCACCCAAACTACTTTTACAAAGAGGTGGTGTACTTTACTGGGCGTATTTATTCTCCACGCGTATCGCCATTTCTTACCCTGTCAGAAATATTTGTCGATCAAATCGACATCAAACTGGTTGAAGAGCAGGCGGATGAGAAAGCCTTTCAGTCGCAGGCCTGCTTCTTTTTTAAAAGCTAAGCTTCCCTTTAAAAAATTATTTAATAATTGGTTGGGCAAATGCCTCCACATCGTTGGCGGAAATCTCCTTTTCGCAAAGTATTATAAGCCGTTCAATCACATTCCTGAATTCTCGAATATTCCCTGTCCACGTGAATTTTTGCAAGGCTACAATGGCATCATTGGTAATGGTTTTGGCCGGCATTCCGTATTCTTGGCAAATAAGATCGATAAAGTGCTCTGCCAGCATAGGGATATCTTCTAACCTCTCGCTTAGCGAGGGTACTTGAATAATAATTACGCTTAGCCTATGGAATAAGTCCTCGCGAAAGTTGCCGGCATCAATCTCTTTCTGGAGATTTTTATTGGTGGCGGCAATAATTCTAACGTTTACGTTAATGTCTTTGTCGCTGCCTACGCGGGTTATCTTGTTTTCTTGTAATGCCCTTAGCACTTTTGCTTGCGCGCTAAGGCTCATGTCACCAATTTCATCGAGGAATAGGGTGCCGCCGTCGGCCTGCTCAAACTTCCCTTTACGTTGCTTTATGGCCGATGTAAACGCACCCTTCTCGTGGCCAAACAGTTCGCTTTCAATAAGTTCGCTAGGAATGGCAGCGCAGTTAACCTCAACAAAGGGCATATCGGCTCTGCTGCTCTTTTCATGAAGCCAGCGGGCTACAAGTTCTTTGCCTGTGCCATTCGGCCCGGTAACTAGCACGCGAGCATCTGTGGGCGCTACACGGTCAATTATCTCCTTAACCCTTTCGATGGCTGATGAGGTGCCTACAATGTCGTATGTTTTCGACACCTTTTTCTTTAGCACCTTGGTCTCTTTGATAAGTACGTTTTTGTCGGTGGCATTGCGTATGGTGATGAGAATACGGTTCAAGTCAAGCGGTTTCTCAATAAAATCGAAAGCTCCCTTTTTTATCGATTCAACGGCAGTGTCGATATTGCCATGGCCTGAAATCATAATTACTGGCGTTTCCGACGATATCTCCTGAAGTTTGTCTAACACTTCAATACCATCCATTTGTGGCATTTTAATATCGCATAGCACATCATCGTACCCTCCCTTTTGGAAAATCTCTATTCCGCTTTCACCATCCTCGGCTACTTCTACCTCGTGTTTTTCGTATTCAAGTATCTCTTTAAGCGAGTTGCGTATAGCTCTCTCATCGTCAATTACTAATATTTTAGACATACAAAATGCTTTTATTTAGTGTGTTGTGCTTACCTGTGTTTTATGTGCTTACAAATATAACAATCTGAATCCATTTTGCAGGATTGACTAAAATATTCTTTTTGTAGATATTGCTGCCCGGCCTTATGCCTTCTTTAGCTTGGCAAATTTTAGCAGTAGATTTTTTGAGCCGGCAGCGCGAAACTCTACCGTGGCTTTGCGGTTTTGTCCGTCGCCCTCAATTAGGGTGACTTTTCCTGGGCCAAACCTATCGTGCAAAACCAGCATGCCTTCCTGTATCTCATCGGGATTGATGTAAACTCCTCCACCGCTACTTGCCGATTGCCTAGTGCTTGTGCTATCAACTCGTGTTAGCCTGCGTTGGGCTTGTTGTCCTACTCGGTTTTGGGGTGTTTTCCCAAATGATGAGGGGTTGCTGCGCATAGAGTGTCCGCTTTGTCCGTAACCAAAGGTGGAGTCTTTAATACCTTGCTCATTTTCTTCCGGTGAATCAACGTAGTTGGGATCGATCTCGGCAATAAAACTGCTGAGAATGCTCGATGTTAAATTACCCCATT
>CAZTFJ010000307.1:0-3948 GCA_964612255.1 uncultured Rikenellaceae bacterium
ATGAAATGCCAGTCAATGCCCTTACCGGAACTGTTACCATTAATGGCATCTTGCAGTTTGGCGAAGAGTTGACTGTCGCAGTAACCGAAACCAACAATACAGGAACCTTAAGTTATCAATGGCAACGCGATGGCTCAGCTATCAGCGGAGCGACTTCTGCTGCGTATGCTTTGGTGGAAGCGGATATCTCCACATCGATTTCCGTTGAGGTGAGCAGCTCAGCAGAAACCGGAAGCATCTCAAGCGCAGGAACCGCCGCAATCGAGAAAGCCGATCAGGCAGCGCCGGGCGAACCAACTCTTTCATCGGTAACTTACAACAGCATTGCGCTAGACGAAGCAATAGGATGCGAGTACGCGATTAACGGTGGCGCATGGCAATCGTCAGCTGAATTTGCGGGATTAAGTGCCGCCACTAGCTACAGCTTAACACAACGTTATGCTGAAACAGCCACCCATAATGCATCAGCAGCAAGTAGTGCTTTGAATGTAGAAACAGATGCTGAACCAGTTAATACTTTCTCGGTAGTATTTAATATTACTGGAGAAACCAAGTCACTACCAAATGCAATACTTACTTTTGATGGAGCAGATTACACTTCAGATGAGAGTGGAAGGATTGTAATTAATGATCTTATAGCAGGAACTTATAATTACACAATAGTTGCTGAAGGTTATAACAAGTATGAATCGTCGGTAACTATTACAGATCAAGATATTAGTTTGGATATTGTATTAAAACTCACAACCTCAATACATAATGTTAAAACATCTAAAATAAAGGTTTATCCAAATCCTGCTAGTAATTGGGTTACAATAAGTGGAGTAGGTTTAGGTGAAGAAATTATGATTTTTGATGTTATAGGAAAGAAGGTCATGAGCAAGAAAGCAGATTCGAATAAAACCACTCTAGATTTATGCAGATTTAAAAGTGGCATATATTTTATTAAGGCTAAAAATTCAATAGCTAAAATAATTATTGACAAATAGATTGCTAAATTGCAAAAGGGGGGGTGAAGAAATCACCCCCCCCCTTTGCAATTATAAAAAACAGAGGTCTATCTCACCATTATCTCATCAATAAAAATAAAAGCATTGCCACCAGCGCCAAGATGCCATTTGGGTATTTGCCCAAAATTTGTGGCTTTAATCTTAACGTATCGTCCCTTGGTGTTTACCTTTTTACCTAAATCGTGTTGCTGTATCTCGTAATCATCAAAAGGAATTTTATTTCTGATGTTAGCAACCTGAGTAAAGTTTTCTCCATCGTTAGATACGTAAAATGTTACATCCTTGGGCATCCATATCCACGAGCGTATGTCCTGCACAAAGCCAGCGGCCATATAGCTAATAGGTTGAATTTTTCCCAAATCTACCACGGCTTCAAAATCGGTTGCTTGGTAGCCCATCCAGCCACCCAAGCGCCAGTTCGATGCGCCTCGTACACCATCAATCAGGGCTTCGGGGCCTCCGGCGTGGTAACTACGATTCCATTCCGATTTTATATCGATACTGCGATTGATATCAATCTTAACAAAGTCGGCTTGCACTGGGAAACTATATCCAATATCCTCTCTATGGGTTACGGCTTTAAGGGTTGTGGTGCCTGTTAAAATAAGTGGCTCTGTGTATTTGTTTGATTTTTTGGTGGGCGTTGTGCCATCGAGGGTGTAGTAAATATCACAATCGGGAATTATGGTGCCAATGGTAACCTGCATTGTATCGCGAATGCGCCGTTCTTCGGACAGAATATAGGGTACAGGTAAAAGCATTTCGTCTGTAATGGTGGTTTCGGGAATATCGTTATCGTTCGCACCCCAATTTGTATTGGGATTGCTTCCCATCTCGAAGTGTAGATGCCCTCCGTTCATAATATCGCTATGCGAAATGTACGATTTTGTATGCTCCTTGCCGTTTAGCGTTGCCGATTGTATATAAAAATTCTTTTCGGAAACGTTGCTGGCCGTAATTTTAAACGTACTGCCATTCTCCAAATTAATTTCCATTTCTGGAAACCATGGGCTGCCAATTGTGTAGTCGGGTTGTCCCGGGCTAACAGGATAGAAACCCATTGCGCTCATGATTAGCCATGCCGACATCTGTCCGCAGTCCTCATTGCCGCTAAGCCCATCGGGCTTATGGGTGTACAGCTCGTCCATAATTTGGCGTACACGCTGCTGCGTTTTCCATGGTTGATTTAGGTAATTGTACAGGTAGGCCATATGGTGACTGGGCTCGTTTCCGTGGGCGTACTGTCCAATTAACCCAGAAATATCTTTTTGATCTTTTCCTGTTATGTTGCTGTCGGTTTCGAACATCTCGTCAAGCTTAGTGGCAAGGTTTTCTTTACCACCGTGTAGTTTGTACAATCCGGTAATGTCCTGCGGAACGTAAAAACTGTACTGCCATGAGTTGGCCTCGGTAAAGTGCCAATCTACCGTGGTGGGATTGAAAGGCGTGAGCCAACCGCCGTTAAGGCGTGGACGCATAAACCCGGTTGTGGGGTCGAAGATGTTTTTGTAGAACTGAGCCCTGTGGATATATTCGCGATAAATATCATCCTTACCCATCCGTTTTGCCATAAGGGCAATGCACCAGTCGTTGTAGGCATACTCAAGGGTTTTCGATATGGACTCGTGCTCCTTATCGCCGGGGATATGGCCGTATTTTTGGTATGCTCCCAAGCCAAAATGGTCGCGCGTTGCGCTATGAATCATTGCCTGCAGCGCTTTATCGGTATCAAACCCATAAATTCCCTTAGTGTAGGCATCGGCAATTACCGATATGGCGTGGTTACCAATCATACAGTAAGTTTCGTTGGCAGCCAGTTCCCAAATGGGGAGCAGACCACCCTTCTGGTACATATCGAGCATTACGTTGATAAAGTCCTTTGTGCGCTCCTGCTCAATAATGGTCATAAGCGGATGCCAAGTTCGGTAGGTATCCCAAAGCGAGAAAACGGTGTAGTTGGTAAAACCCTTGGCGGTATGAATCTGCTTGTCCATTCCACGATACCTGTTATCCACATCCATGAAGGTGTTGGGCTGAAGGAATGCATGGTACAGCGCAGTATAGAATACAGTTTTTTGCTCATCGGAGCGGCCCGAAACAATTATTTTGCTTAGCTCCTTATTCCAGGCTTCGTAGGCTTTATGCTTCACCTCATCGAAACCCCAGCCGGGTAGTTCGGCTTTTAGATTTTTGTGCGCACCATCGGCATCCACAGCCGAAAGGGCAACCTTTACCTCAATGGCTTCATCCTTTGAGGTTTCAAATCCAACGAAAGCCTTTATGCTTGTGCCTTGCGCTTTATTGCCATCAATAAAACTATCATCCTTTGCAATGCCTTTGCGCACGAATGGCTTGGAGAACTCCATATGGAAGTACCAAACCATATCGTTGGCCCAGTTGGTTGAGCGTCGCATTCCGCGAATCTCAGTATCGCTAATAATCTCTATCCACGAGTCGGTTACACGATCCCTATGCTCTAGGTCGATAATAATATTTGCCTCCTTCGATTCTGGAAAGGTGTATCGATGATACCCCACACGGGTTGTGGTGGTTAGCTCGGCCTGAACTCCTGGCTTATCCAGAAAAACGCTGTAGTAGCCAGCTATGGCTGTTTCGTTTTTCTTTTGGAAAGGCGATAAATACTCAGTATTTACAATTGTTGGTTCGCCAACAACGGGCATTAGCAGGATATCGCCGTAATCGCCCACACCAGTGCCATTGAGGGCGGTATGGGTAAAACCGTAGATTACCGAGTCGGAGTAATGGTAGCCCGATGCGCCATCCCAGCCACCAAGGCGGGTATCGGGACTAAGTTGTACCATCCCAAATGGCATAGATGCACCAGGGTATGTGTGTCCGTGGGCATCGGTGCCGATAAATGGATTTACAAAATCGGCAGGGTTTTCAACCTTGGTTTCGGTTGTGCAGGCTGTGGCCA